>CALVQP010000025.1 GCA_944358225.1 uncultured Bacilli bacterium | reverse complement strand
GTGTATTTTTTTTGAAAGTTTCAAAATAATTACGACATAAATCTGTTTTTAACTTTATGACTTCTAATTGCCTAAATCCAAAATGATTTTTCATTTCGGGATTGTCAGATAATAATATTTCTTGTTTATTTTCTATTAAATCATCAATACTACTCTGTTCATTAAGATCCGTCATTTTGATATATCTATATAATGTTTGAACTAATTCACTATCAATATTTAGCGATTCTTCTTGAACTATTTTTTCGTCAGTTTTAGAATTAACTTGTTCTACATCTTCAATCTCTTTGCTTGTAAAAAATTTGTCATAACAAATATATCCACATAATCCTAGCGTTAATATTATAAATATCACTAATGAAATGATTAATCCTATATTATTATGTTTACTATCCATTTTTTCCTCCTTTTTTCTTTATTATATCATTTCTTAAATTTTAAGTTATTATTTTTTTGGCGGTTTACTTATAATTTACGTTAATTGAATTTTATATATTTTAATAATAAATCCAACTTTTTTATTATAATTATTTGATAAAAAAAAGCTCCTTTTTCGGAACTTTAATAAAAATATTTCTTAATCTCGATTAGACGTAAATATTAAAATCAAACGCAACAAATCAAGGACACTTGATAAAACTCCTGCCACATAAGTCATCGCGGCGGAAGTTAACATATTTTCTACCCCTCTTGCTTCTTGATTATTAACTAGTTTTAAGTCTTTTAGTTGCTCCTTAGCTCTAGAACTTGCATTAAATTCTACAGGTAACGTGACTAACTGAAATAAAAGTCCTAAAGACACTAAGGCTATTCCTATAGCAAATAAATTTGTAGCCTCAGCAAGCAAACCAATAAATAATACTATATAAGCAAAATACGAAGAAAATTTGACGATAGGAAATATCATACTACGAAAGCGCATGTAAAAATATCCTTTTTGATCTTGAATTGCATGACCACATTCATGAGCAGCAATACTCGTAGCAGCAACGGACATTCCATGAAAAACTTCTTTAGAAAGACGAACTACTTTTCGAGATGGATCATAATGATCTGATAAGTAGCCTCTTACTTCAACAACATGGACATCTTGTAATCCATTAGCATCTAATATTTTTCTGGCAACTTCACAACCACTTAAATTACTAGAGGAATTTACTTGCTTATATTGATTATAATTTTTAGTTATAAAAACTTGAGCTATTGCAGGAATTGCAATAATAGCTAAAATTATTAATAAATCCATATATCTCCTTTTTATAAAATATCTAATGTCATTAACTCTTCACGCAATTTATCAGCTAGTTGATAATCCTTTTTTTCTTTGGCTTCCAACCAACTGTTATAAAGAATTTTATCACTATCAGTAAATGTTTTCAAGTCATATTTTAAACCTAAAATCTTTGTAATAAGATTAATTTTATCATAAGTGTCTGTAAATGCAGATTTATTTCTTAATTCAGAATTTAACTGTTTTATAAGTTCCATTAGATAACTAATAAGATTGGGAGTATTAAAATCATTATTCATTATTTCTTCAAGTTTTTCATCTTTTTTAACAAGATTTGTGGATAAGTTGTTAATAGCTATTTGGAGGTTAGCCTGTTTTAAAGAATTAGCAATTTTTTCATTTAATACCTTGGCTTCACCAAATAATTCATCAGTAAAGTTTAAAGGTAGTCGATAATGAGTTTTAAAAAGTGCAAGTTTTATTTCATTAGCAGAATGTTCTTTAATAAAATCTTTAGCTAAAATAAAATTACCAAGAGATTTACTCATTTTTTCGCCATTAATATTAATATGACCATTATGCATCCAGTAGCGAGCAATATTATGATTATTTAAAGCCTTACTTTGAGCAATCTCATTTTCATGATGGGGAAATTTTAGATCTACACCGCCGCCATGAATGTCAATTTCTTCCTTGAAAATCTTATTAATCATAACAACACACTCTGTATGCCAACCAGGTATGCCCATTCCCCAGGGAGATTTAAAACTTTCGCCTTTGGAAGTTTTGCGCCATAAAGCAAAATCTAAAGGATTTTCTTTTTTGGGATCAATATCAATTCGACTGCCAACTTGTAGTTCTTCTAAATTTTGATTGGAAAGTAAACCATAATCTTTTATTTTGCTTACTCTAAAATAGACATCTCCATCTACTTCATAAGCATAACCTTTATTTATTAATACTGTAATAAATTCAAATATATCTTCGATATGATCTATCACTCTTGGTCTTTTTTCTATCACAGAGCAATTATAACTTTTTAAATCAGTTAAGTAAGCTTTAATAAACTTATCTGCTACTTGCCTTTCGGTCATTTTTAACTTTTCAGCAGCTTGGATTATTTTTGGATTAACATCAGTAAAATTGGAAGCATACGTAATCTTATAACCTAAATATTTGAAATAATTATATACCATATCAAAAGTAATCACTGGTCGCATGTTACCAACATGAACATAGTTGTAAACTGTAGGACCACAGACATACATTGTGATTTGGTTTTCATGATGAGGTATAAATTCTTCTAACTTGTCAGTTAAGGTATTATAAATTTTCATAGCTTCCTCCATTTTTAAATTAGGTTTTGATAATTAGTAATTCTTTTTTGAATTCTATCTTTTCCTAAAATGCGCATAATCTCATATAAATCCGGAGTTTGGGTAAGTCCAGTTAAGACATATCTTAGCATTTCACAAATATCTCCAACATGACCTATATACTTTTCGGGATTTTCTTTATAAGCCTTCATTTGCGCATAACCATTTGCCTCGGCAAATTCAGTAATTTTATTAAACCATGTATTTTTATCATCTGTAGCACCAAAATATTTGGCAATATAATTGATAATTAAGTTAATATCTATATTTTTATCTTCATATTGCGGCGCAAAAGTTTCATCATACATAAATGCAAATAATTTTTTGATATCACTATATTTAGCTATGTCTTTGCGAGGCTTTTTTTGTTCTCTTTCAATATTTAATATAGCTTTAGTATAGTTTTCATCTTTAGTAAAAACAACTTTAAAATCTTTATCAAATTCTTCTAAATAGTTTACAGTCTGTTCATAAAGTTCATCTTTAGTTAAACGCGAAAAATAAGTTTTGGAGATGTTAGCTAGTTTTTCTAAATCAAATAAAGCTCCACTTTTACTAACCTTTTGAAAAGTAAAAGTAAAATCTTCAATGTTTTTATCTTTATTTTGTAAATACCACTCTTCAAAGTTACTGTTAATAATAGTAGCTAAATATAATTTAACAGCTTCGGTAGGTATACCCATTTCATGATAAAAGCTAACAGCACACTCGGGATCCTTACGTTTACTTAATTTTCTTATTGTTCCATTATCATTTTTTAAAAGAGGAGATATGTGAGCATATTTAGGAGCTTTAAAGCCAAAAACTTGGAATAATTGTAAATGTATTGGCAGAGATGATACCCATTCATCCCCTCTTATAACATGAGTTGTTCGCATTAAATGATCATCTACTAAGTGCGCAAAGTGATAAGTTGGTAAACCATCTTTTTTCATGATTGGAATATCAATATCATTTTCCGGAAACTCTAATTCTTTGCGAACTAGATCATTACATTTTATTTTTCTATAAAAACTTCCTGGCGATTTCAAACGAATTATGTATGGCTCATTATTATCGATTTTTTTTATAGCTTCATCAGGTTCTAAATCACGGTATTTCGCATATTTACCGTAACAGCCAATACGTTCTTTATATTTTTCTTGGCGCTCTCTTATAGAATTTAACTCTTCTTCGCTTAAAAAACATGGATATGCTTTGCCCTCTTGAACCAAATGTTTAATAAAAGTTTGATATATTTCTTTGCGCTGGGATTGGATGTAAGGTCCATATTCGCCATTTTGTTTTTCAGAAGATACAGCTCCTTCATCAAATGTAATATTAAAGTTTTTAAGATCTTTAATTATTAATTCAATTCCATTTTCTACAGTACGTTTAGTATCGGTATCTTCTATACGCAGATAAAAAATACCTTCACTTTGTTTAGCAAATGAATAACTACAAAAAGAAGCTAATAAAGCTCCAATATGTACAAACCCGGTAGGAGATGGAGCGTATCGAGTTACAATAGCTCCTTCTTTTAAATTTCTAGGCTTATATTTAGATTCGTAATAGGATATATCATGTTTAATATCAGGAAATATTTTTTCAGCTAAATCTTTATAAGTCATATTGTTACCTTCTTTCACTTGGGCTTATTTTATCATATTTTGTTAAGTTATTCTATATATATATATCGGATAATATATTATATTAAATAGAAAATAATTTTAGCTCTATAGAAAAACAAAAAGTCCCCGTAGGGGATCTTTATAGATTAAATCGAAAATAACATATATCGCCATCTTGCATTATATATTCTTTTCCTTCTAAACGAAGCTTACCAGCATCTTTAACAGCTTTTTCATTTTTTAATTCTTTTAAAACTTCAAAGCTCATTACCTCAGCTTTGATAAATCCTTTTTGAAAATCAGTATGAATAATACCGGCACATTGAGGAGCTTTCATACCGTCTTTAAAAGTCCACGCTCTTACTTCATCAGTACCACAGGTAAAAAATGTTTTAAGTCCTAATAAAGAATAAGTAGCTTTAATAAGTTGATCTAAACCGCTTTGTTTTATTCCTAATTCATTTAAAAATGCATTTTTATCTTCTTCATTTAAATCACTTAATTCGCTTTCAATTTTTGCGCACATTATTATAAATTTAGAATTTTCTTTTTGAGCATAATCAGCTACTAAATCTGTATATTTATTTTTACCAGTTGCTAGATCGTCTTCAGAAATGTTAGCTGCATAAATTATAGGTTTTAAAGTTATTAAGTTTAAACTTTTAATTATTTCTAGTTCTTCATCAGTGTAATCCACTTTTCTTAACGGAACATTTTGAAGAAGAGATTGTTCACTCTTTTTCAAAGCAGCAACTTCCAATAAAACTTCTTTATCTTTAGTCATATCTGCCTTTTTACCAATTTTGTTAAGACGATTTTGAATAATTTCTAAATCGGCTAAAATCAATTCTACATTAATTATTTCAATATCTCTAATAGGATCTATTTGTCCTTCAACGTGGGTAATTTCTTTATCTAAAAAACACCTTACAACTTCTACTATCGCATCAACTTCCCGAATATGTGATAAAAATTTATTACCCAATCCTTCTCCTGATGATGCTCCTTTGACCAAACCGGCTATATCAGTAAATTCAAAAGTTGTAGGAATTAATCATTCAGGATAATACATTTGTTCTAAGAAATTTAAACGTTCATCATTAATTGTTACAACACCTACATTAGGTTCTATGGTCGCAAAAGGGTAATTTGCAGCTAAGATGTTTTTTTTAGTAATGGCATTAAATAAAGTAGATTTACCGACATTAGGTAAGCCAACTATACCTGCTTTTAAAGCCATAATCTGCCTCCTTTATATCTATTTAAGATATCTATAAACTTTTTCTTTTGTATTATATCAAAGTCAGTACACTTTTTAAATAGAAAAATTTTGGATGTTCATTTGAAATTTTATATTCAAAATGATACTAAAAAATTTTGGACAATAACGCTTTTATCATTTTAAAATCCAAAAAATCTAGAGGATATTTAGAGACTTCGTTCGTGTCGTAGTTCCACGCAAACTTGAAACTATTATAGTGATTTGTAACAGTGCCTATCTTTATACTATTAATACATTATTATAATAATTGACACATAAAAGAACGTATAATAAGTTGGTAAAGAATATGGAGAGTGACTAAGGGTGATTATAAGTAAGTTAAATAAGTTGAATATTGAAGTTAATAAGCAGTATGAATTAATATTAGCAATTCATGCCGTTTATTTGATAAAACATTCAGAATTAAGAAAAGATGAATTTGATTTTATAGAAACTCCAAATATTGAATATATGCATGATTTAGAAAAACTAATCCCTATTCAAAATTATCCAGAAATGATAAAGTATATTACTAATTTTATTGATTGTTCAGTTCCTATTAATTTAGGAATTGGCATAAATGACTCATATGAGCTCGATTATAAAAAAATACAAACCGAACATATAAATAAATATATGAATTATGGTTCCATAGAAGGTTTTGCTGTGCAGCTTAAGAGAATTGCAAATGATATTAATTGGGATGACTTTTTTTAGAGCACATTCCATTTTACCACGACATTATAGATAAATACTGTAAATTCCCTGATAATTTGGATTTGGCTGATATAGGAAAATATTATGGTGTTAAACCTAAAACCTATACATTTATTCCATCTGTTTTAATGAATGGCGGTTTTGGTCCATCTGATAAAGAAGGAATTTTATACTATAATTACGTTATTAAATATTATGATGATATAAAAGATTTTTATGTAAATAATGAATATCTTGTAGAGTGTTTATTTCATGAATTTTCTCATCCAATTGTAAATCCCTTAGTGGATAAATATTTAGCAAACACAGATATTTTAGAAATATTTTATCAAGAAGCAATTAAAAATGATCTTTTTAAAATATATAGTATCTATCCAGAAACAATAATGTATGAATATTTAGTTAGAGCCAATGCCTATATTTTAGCTAGTAAATATTTTAAAGAGAGCATTCCACCTATTGAAGACGATTGGGTAATACCACATGGATTTGCTTATTTACCAAATTTAGTGTATTTTACGGAAGAGAATCTACCCAAATATAAAATTTATGAAGAATTTGTACAAAAAGCAATTCCTTTGTTCATGAATAGTTGTATGCAACAAGTTAAAAGAAGTAAATAATTAATATTTTACTTGAATTTTATTAAAAAAACTCGCACATAACATTTTTAATCGATATGAACAAAAATTAAGTACAATTTAGTCCAAATATAGTAAAACATTTAAAAGCAGAAACAGAATATCAAAAAAACAATACCCAATTAATTTTATCATTAATTCCACTGGTGAATATATGGGTATGCTATAAAAAGTCGTATTATAGCAAAATATACCAACTCTTTATACAAAAAAAGGAAATATTTCCTTTTATAAAATTGCATTGCCACCAATACCAATAGGCAAACCTATTAAATACCAAGCGACAAGAATTACTATTAATACCCCAGCAGTAGCTAAGCTATAAGGTAATTGATAACGCAATGTTTTAAATAAACTTATCGGCTCTTTTTCCTGGTTATATTTTTGAATATAAGCTAAGTAGATAACAAAGTACGCTAAAATTGGCGTCAATCCTGTAGTTGCACTTTCAGCAAAACGGAAGATAACTTGTCCAAATTCGGGAGTTATACCAGCATTCATAAGAACTGGAATCATAACGCCAGACATAATTACATACTTAGCTGATGAAGATGGTACTAAAATGTTGCCAATAGCTACTAATATAAAAATTAGAAGTATTAAAGGAATTCCCGTAAAGGATGCTTGTTCAATAAAATTAGCAAACATCGATACAACTACTGTACCAATATCAGATTTTTTAAAAATATTGATTAAAGTAGAAGCAAGGAAAATTAAAACTAAAGTTCTACCTGTACCATCAAGTGAGTGTCCCAAGTATTCACAAACATCATTATTATTTTTGATAGTTTTAGCACCAATTCCATAAAATAATCCCCATATAACAAATAAAATAGTTACAATAAAGACAAATCCATTACTAAAAAATGAATCGTAACTAAATAATTTGTCTATATAATAAACTTGAGTATTGTCCAACAAATTACCCGAAAAAGGAAGACCAGGAATTATATTATAAACGAAAATAATCAAGTAAATTAAACCTGCTCCAATAGCAAAGATTAATCCTTTAAGTTCTTTACGTCCAATAACTAAATCTTCTTCTAACTCTTCGAATTCATATTTAGGTAATCTAGGAGCAATAAATTTCTCAGTAATAAAAGTTACAATTAAAGAAATAGCTATTACCGCAACTGTCATTATTAAAACAAAACACAAAGTTTTTAAGGTATATTGTGGATCTAAAACAGCTGCTCCCTCTAAAGTCAATTTGAGCAATTCGCTATCAACTGAAGTTAGAAAAATACTTAACCCACTACCACATGTAAGTCCTGCAAAAGAAGCAATAATGCCTAAAGCGGGATTTCTTCTGCCGTGCAAAAATAGTAAAGCACTAATTGGAATTAATATAATATAACCCAAATCTCCTATAATGCTAGACACAACGCTAATTAAGACTAAAACGAATGTAACTGTATTTCGTTTACAATATTTAGATAGTAAAGTGAAAGCGGTTTTTAAAAATCCACTTTTTTCCATAATACCGATACCTATTAGCACAATAATCAACATACTTAAGGGAGTAAAAGCAACGAAATTGGAAACTGTAGAAGTAAAGATATATTTTAATCCACTAAGACTAAATAAATTAAATACACTAACCATAGTAGAAGTATATTCTCCTGTTGTGGCATTAAATTTATTGTATGTTGATTCTAAACCTAATAATGAAAATACTCCGCTTAATACAATAACTAAACATATAAGTATTAAGAAAGTCATTATAGGATTGAGTGTTACACGGTCTTTTAAACTTTTTTTTAGTTTACTCATTTTTATCACCCAATACTTTTTTTAATTTCTGTTCAAACTTTAAACGATCCATCATTATTTCATGCTGACAATGGACACATTTTAATTTAATATCTACGCCAGTTCTTGTTATTTCCCAAGCATTTGTTTTACATGCATGTGATTTTTTCATCATTACTATATCATGTAAGTTATACTTTTTTTCCATTATGCACCTCTATTTGTGGATATGGTACTTCGATATTGTGCTCATCATATTTGGCTTTAATTATTTTTAACACAACTCTTTTCATATCCCATTGTGTTCCTCTTTTACACCATACTCGCACGGCATAATTTATTGAAGAATTATCTAATGTTTCTATACCTAAAAATACAGCATTTTTAATTTCTTTTAATTTTTTTATTTGATCAATAGCTTCTTGCATTACTGTTTCTATTTGTTCCATTTTATGTTTATAGGCTGTTGGTATTAATAAAGTAAAACATGCTGTTTGCTGAGATAAATTAATAATTTCAAAAATATTACGATTTGAAACAATCATTACTTCTCCACTTAGGGCTTTTATTTTCGTAGTTTTTAAGCCTAAATCTATTACTTCACCAGTAAATGTCCCATAAGTTATCGTATCTCCAACAATATAAAAATTTTCCAATATAATCGTAATTCCGTTGATTAGATCTTTAATAGTGTCTTGTAAAGCTAAACCTAAAACTGCTCCCAAGACTCCTAATCCAGCAATTAAAGATTTAGTATTAACACCATAAAGTTCTAAGATAAGTAGTAAAATGATGACAAAAACTATGTACTTAAAAATATTTTGAAATAATTTAACAATAGTATTACGACGTTTTTTTTCTAACTCATTTTTTCCGCTATTAATAATTTTTTCAAAAATTACGCCAGAAAATTTATAAATAATAAAGCCAAGACAAACGATGAATATTATACCATATATTTCCTTTTTGGTAATAAATTTAATTATTTGCTCATACATAGTTTTCACCTAGTTTCTATTCGCTATCTATATTTATATGTAAAATTTCTAAAATTCTTTCTAAGTCTTTATCTGAATCGAAAGGTATTTCAATTTTTTTGTTTTTTATTTTTACTTTTGTACCAATTTGTTCGCACATCGCATTTTCGTATATAGTATATTTAAGACTATTTTCATTACGGGTAATTTTTACACGTTTTGGTAGAACCTCGCTGCTGGAAATTTTTTCAATTTGACGAACATTTAAGTTTTCGCTAACAATTTTATCGGCTAATTCTATTACTTTATTATTGTCCGTAATTTTACTAAGTGTTCTTGCATGGGACATCGATATTTCATTATTGGCAACTTTTTCTTGAACTGATTCAGGAAGATTCAAAAGTCCTAAAATATTAGTAATATAACTGCGACTCTTACCAAATTTAGTAGCAATTTGCTCTTGAGTCATTTTAGTTTCATTAATAATATTTCTAAACGCTATTGCTTCTTCAATAGGATTTAAATTTTCTCTTTGGATATTTTCAATTAATGCTATTTCCATCATTTCTTGATCATTAAAATCACGAATAATAGCAGGTATTTGAGCTAATCCGGCTAACTTTGAAGCTTTAGTTCGGCGCTCACCTGCAATTAATTCATATCCTTTTATACTTTTTTTTACAATTACAGGTTGAACAACTCCGTGTTCTTTTATTGACTCTGCTAATTCATTTAATGACTTTTCATCAAATACTTTACGCGGTTGGTATGGATTACTTCTAATATCATCAATATTTATAAGTTCTATTTCACTTTTTTTGGCAGTATTAATTATGTTATTCTCAAAATTATCAAAGTCTATTACTTCATTTGAAAATAACTGTTCTAAACCTCTACCTAAAGCCTTTCTTTTATTCTCCATTTCTACTAATCACTTCCTTTGCTAAATTAGCGTATGCTTCTGTAGCACGACATAATGGATCGTATTCACCTATGGGCTTTCCGTGAGATGGAGCTTCAACTAACCGCACTAAACGGGGTATTATAGTATTAAATACTTTATCTTTAAAAAATTTACGAATGTCTTCGATCACTTCTAAACCTATATTAGTTCGACCATCAAGCATTGTTAATAGGACACCTTCTATTCTTAAATTGGGATTCAAATTAGATTGAACCATTATAATAGAATTAAGAAGTAAAGTCATTCCCTCTAGCGCAAAATATTCACATTGAACAGGAATTATTACTGAGTTGCTGGCAACTAATGCATTCATAGTTAATATACCCAAAGATGGTTGACAGTCGATAATTATATAGTCAAATGCTTCATCTACTACACTTAAAGCATTTTTTAATTGTTCATTTTGACTAAAAGTATTATCTTCTAGTAGCCTTTTAACAAATTCAACATCAACACCTGCCAAATTTATAGTTGCGGGTATTAAATATAGATTAGAAAACTTAGTTTTTATAATTGCCTTTTTTATTTCACATCTTCCCGTAATAACATCATACATATCCACTTTAAAATCAGCATTACTATATCCAAGGCCGGTCGAGCTATTCCCTTGAGGGTCTAAATCAATTAACAATGTTCTTTTACCCTCTTTTCCTAATGCAGCTGCTAAGTTAATGCTAGAAGTAGTTTTTCCTACTCCACCTTTTTGATTTACTAAGGAAATAACTTTTGCCATTATACCACCTTTTCTTCAATATTACTTATTTCATTTTATCATAATCTGGATATTTTGTCATAAAAAGTTATCAGAAAAATAAAACAGAATTAATGATATATTTAATTAATTCTGCTTTTTAAATATATATATTATTGGTTTTGAATTTCTACATTATCGATAATATAATCCCCAATATTGGAATTGTACATAAAAGTATATTTTAATATTTTATCAGAATAATTGCTATCAATAAAATCTTTAGAATATTCAACTTTTTGGTTAATAATAATATTATTATTTTCTATTTCATAATCAATCATAAAAACATTCGGAACATTATCTGTAAGTCCTTCAAGATCAGCTCTGAAAAATCGGATAAATTTGTCAGTACCTCCGTCATAAGTATAATAGGTTAACTTGTTATTCTCATAATATACTTCATTTAAGTTACTTAAGCTTGTACCAAATAATTCTTTATATTGACTTAATAAATCATTTTTAGCAATGGCGCTTGTTGTGTCATTAATTCCACAAACAAATCCTGCCTCGGGTTTTGTTGCAACTAAGTTACAAGGATACATATTACTTATAAATTGCGTATTAGGAACGTTATTTAAAGCATAGTAGAATTTTGATATCTCAGAATTTTTACTTAGCCCCTCAGCATAATTAGCATTATATGGAGATGATATCTTATTATATAATCTCTCTATTAACGCATCAGAAACATCTACTTGATGATTGCTATCTTTATTATTTGTATTATTAGAAATTACTGTATTATCACCTTTACTAGAATCTATTATATCCTGACACACAATATAAACAGCTAAAGCAATGACTAAGATAATTAAAATTGTTAATAAAATGACTATTGATTTGTCATCTTTTTCATTTTCCATTTGTACTCCTTCCTATAGTATATGATTACCATAAATTGCTACTTCTGTAAAATATATTCTTTACTACTTTTGATAATTGACATAATTTAGACAATTAAAAAAATTAGATTATTCTTCTTCAGAATTTTCTAATTTTTCTTTTAATTCATCTTTATTCATTTTGCTATAACCTTTAATACCAGCAGCTTTGGCTTTTGTTTTAAGATCATCTAATGTTTCATTATTGTTATCATTATTATCATCTTCATCCGACTTTTTGAAATTGATATCTTTATTTTCAACGATATAATCAATTTGCTCTTTTGTTAAAGTTTCGTATTTCATTAAAGCATCAGTTAAAAGCATAACTAGTTCTTTATTTTTCTTTAAAATATCTGTAGCTTTCTTATAGCAATCATCAATAATTTTACGAACTTCTTTATCGATTTCTAAGGCTACTTGATCAGAGAAATTTTTAGTTTTTCCATAGTCACGACCCAAGAAAACATTTTCGCTCTGATGTTCTAATTGCATTGGTCCTAAATCACTCATACCATATTCAGTAACCATACTACGCGCAAGTCTAGTTGCTCGTTTAAAATCATCAGATGCTCCAGTAGTTATTTCACCAAAATATAATTCTTCACTTACGCGTCCACCAAGTAAGCCTACAATTTGAGCAAGAATTTCATTTTTAGTTAAAATAGCAATTTTTTCTTCTTTTGGTAGCATCATTGTATAACCGCCTGCTACACCACGAGGAATAATTGTGATTTTATGAACATCATTAGCATCTTCTAATTTTAAACCAATTACAGCATGTCCCGATTCATGAATACTTACTAAACGTTTTTCTTTCTCGGTTATCTTACGGCTTGTTTTAGCTGGTCCCATAATTACACGGTCAGTAGCTTCATCAATTTCATCCATAGAAATTGAATTTTTATTTCTTCTAACTGCTAGTAAAGCGGCTTCATTTAATAAGTTTTCTAAATCAGCTCCACTAAAGCCAGGTGTTCTTTGAGATAAATTGTCTAAATTAACATCTTTAGCAAATACTTTATCTTTAGCATGAACTTTTAATATTTGCTCTCGTTCTTTGGCATCAGGCAAGCTCACAGTTACTTGACGATCAAAACGTCCCGGACGTAATAGAGCCGGATCTAATACATCAGGTCTATTGGTAGCAGCAATAATTATGATACCTTCATTAGCACCAAATCCATCCATTTCTGTTAATAACTGATTAAGAGTTTGTTCTCTTTCATCATGGCCTCCCCCTAAACCAGTTCCACGCTGACGACCAACGGCATCGATTTCATCAATAAAGATTAAGCAAGGAGCGCTTTGTTTAGCTTGTTTAAACATGTCACGGACACGAGAGGCACCAACACCAACAAATAATTCCACAAAATCAGAACCACTAATATAATAAAATGGTACGTTAGCTTCTCCCGCTACGGCTTTGGCAAGTAATGTTTTACCAGTTCCTGGAGGGCCTACTAGTAATACTCCTTTAGGAATTCTAGCTCCCAATCTTTGGAATTTCTTTGGACTTCTTAAAAAGTCTATTAATTCAGCTACTTCTTCTTTTTCTTCTTTCAATCCAGCAACATCTGAAAAGCGCACTTTACCACCATCTTGTGATAATTTAGCTCGACTACGGCCAAAATCCATAGAGTTTTTATTTCCGCCAGCCATTTTATTGAAAAGAACAAATGTAACTACTACTAAAATAGCAATAGGAAGTAAATTAACAATGATATATAGAATTGAACTACTTCCGGGATCTTTTTGAGTATCGTAAAGATCTAGATTATGAGAAGTTGCATAAGCTGTAACTTCATCTATATCTTCAGGTATAACCTTAGTCGTAAAAGACTCATTTTCATTATACTCTTTTAATCTTCCTTCAAGATAGTAAACACTTTCACTACTCTTAGGAGTGATTGTCAATTCTGTTATTTCGGATTTGTCTAACGCATCCATAAATTCTCCAGTTGTTAAAGTATGAACTTCAGTACCAGCAAAGTTGAAAAATAATAGTGTCCCAGCAACAACTAGTAATAAGATTATGTATGGCATGGATACTTTCAACAAATTGTTTTTATTTCGATTCATTATGATTTTCTCCTTCTTTCTTTGTGTACTTAAGTATTATATCATAGTTTCTATCATTTGCATGATCAAATTTGGATTTTTTTAACCCCGGAAGCCAAAGAATGTTATTACCACTATCTGTAACAATTGGATAGGTCTTTCTTTTACTTTGAGGTATTTTTTCATCGATAAAAATATCCTTAATTTTTTTATGGCCATTTAAGTTCTTAACTAACATTTTATCGCCACTTTTTCTACTTCTAATTATTAAAGGAAGTTCTATCTCATGAGAGTTTAAGTATATATAGTTATTATCTTTTAAAGTAGCATTACTAACTATTTCAATTTTTCCCAGGCTATGTAAAGTGACTTCATCTTTTAATACATGATAATATGAACTATTTTTCATATTTTTTATGAACTTTATTTTATTGTATTCTTTAGATGCTACCAGTCCTTGGGAGAGATTTAAAGTTAAATTTGGTTTTGAAGACTTAATCATTGCCAATATTTCATTGACATATTTTTTACTTAAATATGAGTTATTAGTGTAAACATTTTTTAATATTTGATGCAAACACTGTTTTATTATAAAATCTTTTTCGTGCTGTAACTTGTCGATAAATAGGATGTTATCCACAAAATATTTTTGCATCAATTTATTAACTATGTCTATAACGTAATCTTGACATTCAGCAAGTTCAAAGCTAAATTCTAAATATTTTTTGTGAACATCTATATTTTCTGATTTTAAAAATGGTAAGACATATTTTCGATATCTATTTCGCGTATAATGATCTGAGAAATTAGAGTTGTCAATATAATATTTTAAGTTATTCTTATCCATATAGTTTTTTATTTCTTGTTTAGTTAAAAAGATTAGTGGTCTTACAATTTTATAATTATTTTTTGAACTAATTATATCAAAACCTTTATAACTAAAGAATGATGTACCTCGTGTTAATTTCATTAAAATAGTTTCAATTAAATCGTCCCCATGATGAGCAGTAAATAGGTAGTTTGCTTGGTATTTATTAACTATCTGTTCAAAAAAAGTATACCTTAATTTATGGGAGGTATTATGAAAGTTGTCATCATCATAATGCAAAATTTCATAGTATTCAAATATAATGTTTGATTGCGCGCAATATTCTTTTAAAAACTGATACTCATCTTCACTTTGACTTCGTAATTTATGATTAACATGAGCACATATAATAGTTAAATTCAATTCTTTTTTTAAAGCTTCCAATAAATGCATTAAATACATGCTATCAGGTCCTGCAGAACAGGCTATGACTACTTTGTCATTAAATTTCAATAAATTTTTTAAATATTTAATACTTTCTTTCAGATATATCACTTCTTTGCCAGTATTGTAGCAAATATATATCCAAAAAGAAATATTAAATCCAAAAAAAGGCAAAAAAAAAAGCGGCAACTTTCTATTTTCGCTTACACTATCGTCGACGTTCTAGAG
>CALVQP010000024.1 GCA_944358225.1 uncultured Bacilli bacterium | reverse complement strand
ATATAATTGGCGTGTTTCACAAGCAACTACTCCTGTAGAAGTGCCTTATGCTAAACAAGAACTTACTTCACGTACTAAAATTGAAGCTGATATGGTAGGAACTATAAAAATACCACAAACTATGGTTAATAGTTCAGAAAATTTGGTAACTTCAACAGGAGGAGTAGTAGGAAAATATGTAACTTATGGAGCAATTATTCCAATTAATGGACTTTTCTATAAGGAACTTTTAGTTGAAGAAGATCAAATGCCAGATTCAGCATTTGCGGATATTCCAGATAATTATACGATTTATAGTTTATCAGTAGATTTACATTCAACTTATGGTAATTCAATATATCCAGGTAATTATATTGATTTATATGTAAAAGCAACAGATGAAAGTAATAAAGTAATATTTGGAAAGATGATTGAAAGTATTGAAGTACTAGCAGTTAAAGATTCATCTGGTCGTCATGTTTTTGAAAGTGCAACTGAATCACGTACACCATCTGAGTTATTATTTGCTGTACCAAATGATATGTATTCATTACTTATGAAAGCTGGATATGTAACTAGTGGTAATATTTCGATAATTCCAGTACCAAGAAATTCATCATATACAGCTAATCCTGGTGAAACTCAGGTATCAAGTGAATATATTCAAGATTTCATCTTATCACAATCTGTAATGTTACCAGAAGATGATACCGTTACGGAAACAGAGTAGTTAAAAAAGAAGAGAAAGGGATGGGCTTATGCAAGCGTCAATATTTGATCAAATTGATTTTGGCCCTTTAAATGAGTTTTTAAATGATGATGATATTACCGATATATCTTATGGTAATGGAGGCAATGTTTATTTAAAAAGCTTAACTAAAGGTGTTTATAAAGTAGAACGGCCTGAAATTAATAATCCTTTAATGGAAAAACTCGCTTTTCAATGTTCAAATGTTATGGGAAAAACGTTTAATATGGCTCATCCTTTTTTGGATTCTGAAAGTGCAGAATTGCGTATGAACTTTGTTCATGAGTCTATTGCCACTAATGGTATTGCTTGTGTTATTCGTAAAACACCAGCTAAGATTCGATTAAATAAAGAAAAATTATTAACTGAAGAGTATATGACCGAGAAATTACATGATTTTTTAGAACAATGTGTTTTGGGTCATTGTAATATTATTGTTAGTGGAGAAACTGGTTCTGGTAAAACAGAGTTAGTTAAGTATTTGGCTAGTAAAACTAAAGCTAACGAAAAGATTATATCAATTGAAGATACATTAGAGTTGCATTTGGATAAAATTTATCCACAGCGTGATATTGTAGCTATGAAAACAAATAATATTGCTTCATATTCTGATGTGTTGGTAACATGTATGCGTCAAAATCCAATTTGGATTTTGTTATCCGAAGTTCGTAGTGCTGAAGCCGTATTAGCGGTTCGTAACTCAATTTCATCTGGACATCACATTTTATCAACTATTCATGCTGATAAAGCAAGTAGTATTCCAATGCGTATGTATTCTTTGCTTGAGTCATCGCAAGATACAGAGCAATTTTTGGCTTCCATTCATCGATATGTTCAAATTGGTATTTATGTTAAAGGGTATTTTTCTAAGAAGTTAAATAGATTTCAAAGGGAAATTATTGAAGTATGTGAGTTTTATGTAGATGATGATAACCATCCCAAATCAAATATTTTGTATAAAAAGACATTAGATGGTATAGTGACAATGAATAATCCGACTAAAAAATTATTAGATTATTTAAGTATTGGGAATGTTTTCTTACCCGAGGATACATTTAATTTAATGGGAGAGCAAGAAGAGTCTACAATAAATCCGGTAAAAACCGAGGAAGTAAAAAATGCTTTGAATGAAAATGTTTTAGAGGTTAATGAACTTGTTAAGAATATTAATCAGCAGGAAACACAACCGATGGAAACTCAAAATGTAGTAGTTCAAGATGTAGCGCCAGTAAATACAAATATGGAACAAAGTAAACCAGTAGTAGAAGAAGTGAAGGAAGATGGGCAATTAGAAGAAAAGCCTGTAGTAATGCCAACAGAGCCTTTACAAAGTTCTAAACAAGATGATGTTAGCGACTTGCTTTCAAATAATATGGTGGATATCAATGATTTGTTAAATTCAAATTCGCCAAAGACGAATATTGATGTTGTACCACCGCTAGATCCTATTTCTTCAACTGAGGTATTATAGAAAGAAGGTATTATTATGATGTTAGTTATTTTACTTTTTATTGCCTTATTTATTACGGCGTATCGATTAAATAACGGGAAAAATGTATATGAATTTGTAACTCGTAGTGTATCTTCGATGTATAATCAATATGCCCCTTATAGTTTTAAAACGGTCAGAGAAAAGAGTAAAGAACTAGGAAAAGAGTATACTCCTAAACAGTACTTGGCGCAAGTTGTAGTTTTTGCTTTGGTAGCTGGAGGAATAGCTTATTTATATTTCTTTTCAATAATTTGGGCTATAATTTATGCAGGAGTAGCTGTTATGTTTATTCCTTACTTGGCTTATTTAAGATGTCAAAGAGTGTATAGTGAGTTTATTTTTGAACAAATTCAAACTTATACAACAAACGTTATTATGGAATTTAATACTACTCAGAGTTTTGTTAAATCTTTAGAAGGAGTAAGAGATTCCGGTGTCTTAGAAGATCCGGTATTAAGCGATGTTAAAAAGATGATTGATATGTCTTATCAAAATGGGACAATCGATGAATCTATTATTTATTTTAATGAAAAATATCCTTATTACATGGTTAAAAATATGCATCAATTATTTTTACAAATTACTAAAGAAGGAGCTATTGATTCCGGTGAAGCTTTAGAAAATATGTCTTTAGATATCGATGCTTTAGTTGAAGGGGTTTATCGTGATAGAATGGATAGACAACAGTTTCATCGTAAGTTCTTAACTTTTGGTATAGCCCTTTACTTTTTAGTTTTGGCTATGATTATGTTATTAGGTAAAGATAAATATGTTACCCTACTTGATTTGTGGTATGTAAATCTCATCTTACATGCGGTCATTATAATTAATAGTTTCTTTTTATGGTCTGGTGAGAAATACTATAATGCTGATGTGGGGGTGGAATAATGTATTTAGAAATATTAATTTTTGGGATAATAATTTTTTTCCTCTTTGCTTATAGTGGTCGAATTGATACGAATAAATTTATTGCTGATAATCAAGGAAATTTATTAAAATTAAAAGAAGAAGATTGGGATTTTTATGTTAAGGCTAAATATGGAGATAAAGTAGATCCTAATGTTTTATTTAACAAAAGATTAAGAAATGGTTTAATTGCTATAGTATTAGTGTTGTTTTTCTTTATTAGTGAACTTAATTATATTTATATAATATGTGCTATTTTAGCAGGATTTGCTATTTTTAAAATGGATTATATGAACATAAGATCTTATTATAAAAAACATTTGCATGAAATAGATATTTTATTACCTTACTATTTGAAAGGTTTAGAAATTTTAATTCAACATTATACTGTGCCCGTTGCTTTGGCTAAATCAATTAATGATGCACCAGAAATATTTCGCGAGGGATTAACTAAACTTGTTGAAGAAATAAATGCCGGAGATTCTAGTATTGATCCTTACATGCGCTTTGCTAGAGATTATCCTGTTAGAGATTCAATGCGTATGATGCGTTTACTTTATCGTTTAAGTTTAGGAAGACAAGAACGTAAACAAGAACAATTAGTAACTTTTTCTAAAACTATTTCTAACTTACAATTAAAAGCTAGGGAGACTAAATATAAAGAACGTCTAGAAAAAATGGAAGGTAAAACTATGAGCATGCTTGTTAGTACAGGGCTGGGAGTAATGGTCTTATTAGTTTTAGCCGTAATGATGATGATGAATGTATAAAGTAGCTACTAAAAGGCTGCTTTTTCGTTTGAAAGTAAAATAAGCAACACAATTGTATGAAAATCTTGCCAATCAAGAAGTTTTACTTTATAATAACTCCGTATTTTAAGGAGTATTGTCTTGAAATTTGAGGGTGAGTTATGAATAAAGAAATGAAGTTATCTGTAAAACAAAGATTAGAAAAAAAGAAAATGTTATTTAAAATGAAAAAAGAAATTAGTAGACTTGAATTGAAATAAAAGAAAAATATTTATTAACAGATACTGAGAAAATAATCAGAGAGTTGGAAATTAAAAGAAATAATTATGATAGATTAGTGATGTGATGATGTTGTTAAAAAAAAATAAGAGGAAACGAAAGATTACGAATGTTTCTTTAAAATCAGATTATATTGACGATGCACAAGTATTTAAATTTTTAAAGCCAAATAATAATAATTTTTTATCACAAATGAGCGGTGTAGATTTACAAGATTTAATTATTTTGATTAATAATTATTATATGCAATTGAGGGATCGATTAGCTTTTTCTAAAAAAGTAACATTTGGTTTAGAACTTGAGTTTGAAAATGCTAATGAAGCTCTTATAAGTAGCCGATTAAGTGAAGCATTTCCTAAATGCAACTGGATACTAAAAAGTGATTGGACTTTATGTAACGGAGCTGAAATTAATTCTCCTATATTGCAAGATACTAAAGCAAATTGGAACAATTTAAATGAAGTTTGTTTGATTGTGGACTCTTTGGCATCAACAGGTAAAAACTCAGGTGGACACATTCATATTGGTACTCAAACTTTAGGAAATAATAGGGTTTCATGGCTAAATTTTATTAAAATATGGTCTGTATATGAAAATATCATATTTAGATTCGCATATGGAGAATTTTTAATTAATAGACCAAGCTTAGAGGATTATGCGAGACCTGTGGCTATGGATTTTTGGAAGGATTATGAAAAATTAAAAGAAGAACATGCTAGTTTAGATAATATTATATCTAAAATTTCTCATCGAAGATCTCAAGCGGTAAATTTTGATAATGTATTAAAATTTTATTCTAATTATTATAAAATGGGAAATACAATTGAATTTAGATGTCCTAATGGATCATTAGATGCGGCAATTTGGCAAAATAATGTTAATTTATTTGTAAATTTATTATCTTATTGTAGAAGTTCAGCATTTAATGATGAATTGGTTTTTAGAAGACGACAATTAAATTTAGATAAGTTTAGTGATTTAAGATGGTATGATGAAATATATCTAGACCAAGCATTAGAGTTCTGTGATATGATTCTTTCGAATAATTTTGATAAAGTATGTTTTTTAAAACAATATTTAAAAGATTTGCATTGTTATAAGAATTACAAGGAATATTCTAAGGCTTTTTAGTGTTTGATTTATTTTAGTTTATTGCAGGGGATAAGGGAGCATGTTATAATTATTTTAATAAAGAGGTGAGAAGAATGAATCAGGGTGATGAAATAATTAGTAAAGCAGAAGCGATGGGAATTAACACTGGTTCTTCTTCAAACATTGATGATCGTTTAAAAGTTATTGCAAGTGAAGTTGGTTTACATACTTTTGATCCGAATACTGATAAAGAAAAGTTAAAAAATCTTGTTGATGAAAAATATCATGATTATCAAAGTAGAGAAAGTAATAATGCTTATAATAGAAGAATGGCTAGTAGTGAAAGTGCTACTTTAGCTACGACTACCCGGGCTAATAATATGATTCCATCTAATGGCATGTTAGATATTAAAGAAACTAATGAAGCGGAAAATCTTGTAGATAATGGCGAAGCAGAGCAAGAAGAAAATACTAGCAATATTGAAAATAATGTAAATGAAGAGGCTGAGAGTAGTAGTGAGGAAAAAAATCAAAATCAAAAAGCTAAAGGTGATTTAGCAGGAATGGGTTTATCGGCTTTAATGAAGCTAGCTTTGAAACATCCTTATGTATTAATTCCCATTTTAATTATTTTGGCAGTACTTATTTTAATTTTATTTATAGTAGTAATAGTTTCGGCGAATGGGTCGTTTGATGGATCTACAAGTGGTTCTACTAGTGGAGGATCGATGAGTTATTCTTCATCAAATGCCACAGTAACGGATAGTTGTGAACAAATAAGTATGCCGATCGATGAATTTTTAGCTAGTAAGGGAACTAGTTTAGAAGAATATAATAATTATATTTTTAGTGAAGTTACTAAAGCAGGGGTAGGCACTAGAGAAGGTGTAGTTGCTGCTGCGGTATCTTTAGTCGGCGGATTATGTCAAAAATATCAAGCTCGTCTGCCGTATACTATGGGAGGAGCGCATCCAGCGAATTTCTATGGTATTCCAACTAGTGCGCCAAATAGTTGTGGAAGCGTGGGAATTTGGGGAAGTTCTATTAATGGTGGTAGTGGTTCGATGATGTGTGGTTATGGTCCTTATTTTTATTCTGGTCCTGATTGTAGTGGCTTTGTTTCTTGGGCTATACATAATGGGGGATATAAATATGAAGGTTTGGTTGCATCTGGTTTTGGTTCTTTAGGAACAACCCATAGCATGAGTAGTTTTACTGGTAAACCTGGAGATGTTTTATATAATAGTGGACATGTGGTTTTGATTGTAGGAGAAGATGGAGATAACTATATAATCGCTGAAGCATCAAGTGGTGAAAATGGTACAAGAATTACTAAGGAACCCAAAACATCTGGACGTTATACCGTAGTTGATATGGAATCATATTATAATAATGATGCTAATAAAATAAGTGACTACCCACAAGTTTCTGTAAATAATACTGGTGATGATACTAGTGATAGTAGTGATAATGATAGTGAGCAAACTGATGAAAATAATGAACAACCATTAGAAGCGAGTACAAATGAGTAAAGGAATGAATATATGAAAAAAATAATGTTAATCTTTTTAAGTTTATTTTTATTAACTGGGTGTACTGCTGAATATACTTTAAATATTGATGAAAAAATGGATAATTTTGAAGAGAACTTAACACTAAGTGCCAATATAAATAGTGATGATTACGATTATTTAAAAAATTATGATCGTCCAAAACCTATAGATTATAAAATAACTGGTTATAGTGAAACTGATGAAAAAATGGATGGCGTAATTTATTATGATCTTTATAAAAAAGATGATTATGATAAAACTTCTCTTACTTATTCTTATAATTTTAGTAGATCGCAATTTTTAAATTCTGGTATAGTGCATACTTGTTTTTCAGGGATTACTTATTTTACTGATGATCAAGATAATACTACAATTAAGACGAGTTCCGGATTTCAGTGTTTTTCTAAATATCCGCCTTTAGAAGAAGTTGTCGTAAAAATAGTTACTAAAAAAAATGTCGTCTATCATAATGCTGATAGTGTTAAAGATAATACTTATACTTGGCGAATTAAGAAAAATAATGAAAATAGGAATATACATATTATAGTAAATGAGAAAAAGTCAGAGGAAACAGTTAAATCTAGTACTTATATGATGATTGCGGGAATTTGTATTTTAGGATTTATCTTGTTAATACTAATTATTGTTATTTATAAAAATGGGAAATATAATGGTAAATAATAAATTAATATTGTATAATATAATTACTTAGGAGGAAGGATATGAAATTTAGAATATCACCTAAAGATCTTGTAATATTTATAATATTTTGTATATTTTTATTATATTTATGTGCGATAGCAGTTTTAAATTTTAGCTCATTTGGGACAACTATGACTTTTTATGGGTTAAATCCGATAGAAGCTTTTTCGTTAAAATATTTACCTCTTACTTTAGTTATGTTTGCGGTTGTATTAATTATTATTTTTTCGAGTGTTTCTTCTTATATTTTTGATAAAGAAAAAGGAAAAGGTGTTGGACTTACTGTAAAGAAAAAAGAAGATAATGAGTATGCTAGATTTGCTACTGATAAAGAAATGAAAAATGCCTTTGGAGTAAAGAAGATAATGATAAGCGATGAACAAACAGATGCTGCGGGAGTCGTTTTGAAAATGGATAAAAAAGAGTGGTATGTTGATAATAGCGAATACCATACTTTAGTTATTGGAGCAACCGCTTCTGGTAAAACTACTAGTGTTGTTAATCCCTTAGTAATATCTTTAGCTAAAAAGGGCGAAAGTATGATTTTAACCGATCCTAAGGGAGAAATTTATAAAGAACATTGTGCGATGCTTAAAGAAAAAGGTTATAATGTTATTGTGCTAAACTTTCGTGATCCAGGTAGGGGGAGTGCTTGGAATCCTTTGTCTTTACCTTATCGTTTATTTAAAGAGGGAAATTCTGATAAAGCAACAGAATTGTTAGACGATGTAGCGAGTAATATTTTAAAAGATGATAAGGCACAAGATCCATTTTGGCAAAATTCAGCAGCTGACTTTTTTGCGGGATGTGCTCTAGGATTATTTGAAGATGGTACTGAAGAAGAGGCTAATATTAGTTCTATTACAGCCATGGCTAACCAAGGTTTTGAACGCTTTGCGACCTCACAATATATTAAAGAGTATTTTACAATGAAGGGTGAGGCATCATCTCCTTATATATTTGCTTCTAACTTAATTAATTCTCCAAAAGAAACTCAAGGTGGTCAATTAGCGACATTTAGAGAAAAATTACGTAAATTTGCTGGTCAGAAAAATTTGAGTGAAATGTTATCATATACTGATTTTGACATGCGGGATATAGGTAATGAAAAATCAGCAGTTTTTATTGTTATTCAAGATGAAAAAACAACTTATCATGCTTTAGCAACTATTTTTATTAAGCAATTATATGAAACTTTAATTGATGTGGCTTATAAAGAAAAAAATGGTCGTTTAAAATTTAGAACAAACTTTATTTTGGACGAGTTTGCTAACATGCCACCTTTAAAAGATGTTACAAGTATGGTTACGGCTGCTCGTAGCCGTGATATTAGATTTACATTTATTATTCAAAATTTTGCCCAATTAAAAGATGTTTATGGGGAAAATGATGCTTTAACTATTAGATCTAACTGTGGTAATATGATTTATTTATTAACTACGGAGCTGGCAGCACTAGAAGAAATATCTAAATTAGCAGGAATGCGTAAGCCTAAAGATAAGGATAAACCAGCAGATAGACCACTAATTTCTGTTACGGATTTACAAAAAATGAAACTGAATGAAGTAATTATTATGCGTTCACGTATGAATCCGTATAAAACTAAGTTAGTGCCATCTTTTAATTTAGAAGGATTAAAACATTACGAAAAAAGTGAGTTTTATACGCGTCCGACGAAAACTGTTAAAGTATTTAATTTAAAAGAATTTGTTAAAGAAGAAAAACGTAAACAAATGGAAGAAAATATGAAAAATTCAGCATCAGCAAACGCTGGAGGAGGAAATCCTATGATGGGTGGTGCAGGAATGTTTGGATTGCCATCAATGGGGGCATCTCCTTTAGCAGGAGGATTTAATCCAGGGGTTAATCCCTTTGCTTCTAATGCGTCATCTTCACCTTTTGGGAATCCATTTAAAACAAATCCTAGTCTTGGAATGCCAAATGCAATGTCTCAAATGAATACTCCCATGGATATTGATGCTATGATAAAAGATATTGATGCTAAAATAGCGGAAATTGAAAAAGAAGAACGTGAAAATAAAAATAGACTGGCTGGATTGCAAAATCCTGGTGAAAATAAATCGGTTTTGGAAACAATGAGTAGTGTTAATAATAGCAATAATTTTAAACAAGCAGTGACCTCGTCACAAGCAGTTTCTCCTTTAAAGCCTGATTCTAAAACTAATATGCAGTTATCTTTTGAAAATTTGGCTGCTTCCGAAAAAAACAACACTCATCCAGACGTATCAAAACCTAAAATTAATGTCGATAAAGATAGTGTGATAGTTGATGAACATATCGTTTCTGATGATGAATTTTTCGATGATTTTTTTGGAGAATGATTGTAGCTTTATAGAAATTTCTATAAAGTTTTTTAATGGGATAGGATATATCATTAAGTATTATATTACGGTTAACATAAAATAAGATGGTGATATATATGATAAGCTTTAATGAATATATAGGTGATGGTAAAATAATTGATTTAGAAAGTAGCTTGCAATACAATAATTTTCATTTAAGTGGGGCAATAAATATTCCATATGATACTTTAATGTTTAATTATAAAAACTATTTAAATAAGAATGAAAAATATTATTTATATTGTTCGAAAGGTAGAAAAAGTAAAAAAGCTTATGAAATTTTAAAGTTTTATGGTTATAATGTAGAGCAAATTACTAAATAAGTTGTTATTTAAAGATATTTTCATGGTATACTTATTATAAGTGATGTTATATGAATTTATTAAATGATTTAGCTGTAAAGTATAATGTAAAAGTAGAACAAATTCCTAAGTATGTTAAAAGTAAAAAATATCAGTCACTTTTAACAGAAAATCCTCCAATCTTTAGTTTTTTAATTAATTTTCAACCTGATAAAAAAGAATTTAAGAGATTTTATAAATACTATCAAAAAGATAAAGAATTGATAAATAATGTTTTGATTTTTGCGACTATCAATCATTCTATAAATCCTTTTAATTTAGAAAGTATTATACAAACATATGGAAAAGAGTTAATAATGTTAGAACCACAGAAATTAGGAGATTTATCTTTAAACGCAAAATTTTTACCTTTTATTTCTTTTTTAAAACAAGATTTAAATAACTTAACAAATAATCTAGATATATTAAATAAATTTTTTAGTTCAGCTAAAACCTATATGTTAAAAAATGAGTTAATAAAAAAATTTTTTCACTCTTTTGAGACAATTGATTATTTTTTAAATAGTGTTGATTTAATAGATTTGCAAAACATATTACAAAATGTAACAGAAGAGCAATTACAAGCCATGTATAAATGCTCTAAAAAACTAGATGAAAAAAGAGATGATTTTTTTAATATTGATTATTTTTATTTAGTAAAAAAGTTTGTTATTTTTAATAATGTTATGGATGATAATTTATTAAATTATGGATTAGTTAATATAGATAAATATCCACAATTTGTAGACTTTTTTGTAAATAATTATAACCGCAGTCTTTCTAATAAAGTTAATATGGTACTAATGCATTATTTAAAATGTAGTTTAACAGAAATAACATCTTTGCAAAAAATTTATAAAGATTATTGTAAATTAAATAATTTAACTAAAGAACAAAAAGAGTTTGTAAATATTATGCAAGGACTTTATAAATCAGAAAATGATGAACAATTGCTTAAAAATTTTGAAATTTTTAAAAAGCAGAATGTTACATATCCTCATTTAGCCGATTTGGCTATTAATATACGTCATCAAGAATATAGTGAATCTCTTTTAGATCCCCAAAAGTTAAAGGCCTCAGAACAAGTTTTGAAAGAAGTAAGAACAATTAATTTAAATGGCGAAAGTAAAGAAGTAGAGTGTTTTGTATTAAAGGGGCTAGAACCAAGTTAAAGTTTAAAAATCAAATTCCAACTTGTAAAGAAATAGATGCTTTACTCAAATTATATGGTAGTATTCATAGTTATGATTCAACATATGAACTAGATATAATGCCACGTGTTCAAAATTTGCTGGCAAAGGAAGTAAGAAGTTATGAAGATATTCTTAATTTAGAGCAAGTTTTAAAAAAATATGGTAGAATTATATATGCTCAAAATCCAGACCGATTGCATTATTTAAAAAATGTAGTTAGTCAAGTAAAAGAACAAGAAGATATGTTAAGTTTAAAATAAAAGATAGGTGAAAATTTCAAATGAAAGTAATAAAAGATTTTAAAGAGTATCAAATATTAGCAATGAGTAACGGATATAAGTTTGAAAATTGGAATGGCGTTATTTTAAAGCGCCCTGATCCGCAAATTATTTGGGAAGATAAAATTATCGATAATGTTGATGCTACATATAAGCGTTCATCTAAAGGTGGCGGTTCTTGGGACATTAGTAACAGGAAGTTAAAAGATGTATGGCAAATTCATTATGATGATTTAACTTTTAATTTAAAACTTATGGGTTTTAAACATACAGGACTTTTTCCGGAACAAGCATATAATTGGAAGATGTTAAAACATAAAATAGCTAAAGAAAAAAGAGAAATTAAAGTATTAAACTTATTTGCTTATACAGGGGCTGCAAGTATTGCCGCTTTAAAAGCGGGAGCGAAAGTAGTTCATGTTGATGCTTCTGCAGGAATGGTACAGTGGGCTAAAGAAAATGTGAAATCCTCTAATTTAGCCGATTGTCCTATTCGTTTCATTGTTGATGATGTTGTTAAATTTGTTAAAAGAGAAATCAGACGAAATAATAAATATGATATTATTTTAATGGATCCGCCATCATTTGGACGAGGGAGTAAAAAAGAAGTTTGGAATATTGAAAAAGATTTATATAATTTAGTTTTATTGTGTAAAGAACTTTTAAGTGATGATCCGTTATTATTTTTAATAAACTCTTATACTACTGGTTTATCTAAACAAGTGTTAGAAAATATATTAACTAAAGTAATTAGTAAAAAATATAAAGGTTTTATAGTTAGTGATGAACTGGGTTTAAAAATGGAAAATAGTCCCATGATTTTGCCTTGTGGCATATTTGCTAGATGGGAAAAAGAAAAATATGATGATTAGTATTTGAAATTGACGGTATATATATTTTATGTTAGCATATTCTTTCGAGTTAAGGAGCTTTTTATGTTTAATAAATCATGGTCAAAAATAATGATGGAGTTAAAAAAATTTTATCAAATTAACGGACATAGTAATGTAAATATTAGCAGAGATTTTTGGATGTTCTCAATCTGCAATTGCAAAACAAGAACAAAAAGCATTAATAAAAATGAGACACCCTAGAAATACGAGAAAGTTAAAAGATTTTATAGACGAATAAAAAATGCAAAATCAAAAAAATAGATAGTGAGGTAAAACTATGCAAAGATTACAAAAAGTTATGGCCGACTATGGTTATTGTTCTAGAAGAAAAGCGGAAGATTTAATAAAGCAAGGAAAAGTTTTTGTTAATGGAAAACAAATAAAAGAGTTAGGTTTTAAAGTAAGTGGTAATGATGATATCGTTGTTAATAATGTGCATTTAAGTAAAACTTTTAAAGTCTATTATATGTTAAATAAACCTCGGGGAGTTATAAGTAGTACCAGTGATAATTTAGGAAGAAAAACGGTGGTAGATTTACTTGAAACTGATCAAAGAGTCTATCCAATTGGTCGACTTGATTTTGATACTACAGGCTTATTACTTATAACTAATGATGGCGTTTTAGCTAATAAACTATCACATCCTAAAAATAAAGTGGAAAAAGTATATATTGCTAAATTAAATAAAGTTTTATCAATGGAAGATTATTATAAAATAAAAAATGGGATAATAATTGAAGGAAGAAAAGTAAAACCAACTAAGATCAAAATAAAACGTAAAGACGTAAAAAAGGGAACGTGTATAATAGAATTAGGAATAGTTGAAGGAAGAAATCATATCGTTAAAAAGATATTTAATAAGTTAGGATATGATGTTGAAAAATTAAAAAGAGAAAGTTATGATTTTTTAAGTTTAGGAAATTTAAAATCGGGTGAATATAGAAGTTTATCTATAAAAGAAGTAAAAAAATTATATAAAAATGATAATTAATAAATTAAAGAGTTTTACCTTCCCATGTAAAACTTTTTTACTTGTTCTTAGGTTTAAAGTGCCTTATAATATTTAAGAAAAGAGGTGTGTGGGCGTGAAATTAATTACTCTTTTACCAGCAGATGTATATACAGTTATTAATAAGGGAATATTAAGTGATATTGACCAAAATAATTTAATAACTTTATATGAACCGATTATCGGACCGATTGCTGTTAGTTTATATTTAACTTTTTTTAAAGAATTAGATAAAAAGCAGCTTACTAGTATAACATATACCCACCATCATTTAATGACTATTTTAAAATTAGATTTAGAAAGTATTAAACAAGCTAGAGAAGCTTTAGAAGGAGTTGGCCTTTTAAAAACTTATTTTAAAGAAGGGGATGTAAATACGTATATTTATGAATTATACTCTCCCTTAAATGCCAATGAGTTTTTTAATCATCCTATATTTAATGTTATACTTTATAGTAATATTGGAAAAAAAGAATATGATTTAATAAAAAAAGAATATGCAAGGTCATCTTTTAATTTAAAAGAATTTAAAGATATTTCCAAAATGTTGGATATGACTTTTAAGTCTAGTAGTTTACAACTTGATAATGTTGAAATAAGAACTCAGCAAACGCAGGCTGTAAAGCTTACTAATAATATTGATTTTGATTTAATTATCTCATGTATTCCTAAAGGAATGATTAATGAAAAAACTTTTAATAAAAAAACTAAAGAATTAATTATTCAACTTTCTTTTTTATATGATTTAGATTCTTTAAAAATGGCGGAGATTATTCGAACTGTGATTAATGAAAAAGGCTTTATTGATAAGGAAGATTTAAGGAAAAATACCCGAAAATTTTATCAATTTAATAATAATGGGGCTCTACCGACACTTATTTATCGTAAACAGCCGGAATATTTAAGAGCTCCGAGTGGGGATAATAGTAATCGTGGTAAGATAATTAAAGTATTTGAAACAACTAGTCCTTATGATTTTTTAAAAAGTAAATATAAGGGAAGTCGTCCTACAGCTAGAGATTTAAAATTATTAGAATATTTAGTAGTTGATTTAGAATTAAAACCAGCAGTAGTTAATGTATTAATAGATTATGTTTTAAAAAGAAATAATAATAAATTAAATCAAGCGTTTATTGAAACTATTGCAGGACAGTGGAAAAGACTTAATATAGAAACTGCTAGTGAAGCGATGAAAGTTGCGGAAAAAGAACATCAAAAATATACTAAAAAATATGAAAAAATTAGTAATACAAAAAAATTATCCACTAAAGAACCGATTTGGTTTAATGAAAACATTTTAAAAGAAGAGGCTAGCATGGAAGAACAAGAGGAATTAGCAGATTTATTAAAAGATTTTAAGTAGGTGAATAAGTGATTAATATTAGTAATAATTTTAAAGATTTAAATAATAATTTAAAAAAAGAATTTGTTTTAGCTTTAAAAAATCCTCATGTCAAAGCTATAGTAGTTAATTTAAATTTGGAAGAAAAAGTAGCGATGAAATATACTTCGAAGTTGGAATCTTGTGCTTTAGAATTGGCTCATTGTGAAAATTGTTTGGGGTTAAGTGAGTGTAAAAATAAAATAGAAGGTTATGTTTATTATCCTAAGGTTTATCAAAAACAGTTAATTTTCTCTTACGTTGCGTGTAAATATAAAAAACAAGAGTTACAAGAAATAAGAAATAATGCTTCAGAAAATAATAAAATTAGAATGAAAGATATCGATATTACCGATAAAAAAAGAATAAAAGTAATTAAGTGGTTAAAAAACTTTTATGATACGTATAAAAAACATAGTGGGCAAAAAGGACTTTATTTGCATGGAAGTTTTGGGTGTGGAAAGACGTTTTTAATTAGTGCTTTATTAAATGAATTAGAACTAAAAAGAATTAATACTTGTATTATTTATTTTCCGGAAATGTTACGTAATTTAAAAGGGGATTTTGATAATTTTGGAGCAAAAATGGATTATTATCAAAATGTCGATATACTATTAATTGATGATATTGGGGCAGAAAAAGTAACAACTTGGGGAAGAGATGAAATTTTAGGGACGATATTACAATACCGAATGCAAAATAAATTAACTACTTTCTTTACTTCTAATTTAACAATTTCAGAATTAGAAGAACATCTTTCGCTTACTAATTATAGTGAAGATCATGTAAAAGCAAGAAGAATTATTGAAAGAATAAAACAATTAAGTGAGGATATTTGTTTAATAAGTGATAATAAGAGAAAATAAGCAACGTATTTTGCTTTTTTTGTGTTAAACATTAGTTAAAATGTATACGATTTATAATATTGATAACAAACAAAGATGAACTTTGTTTGTAGCAGT
>CALVQP010000023.1 GCA_944358225.1 uncultured Bacilli bacterium | reverse complement strand
GAGTTTTTATAAGTTTGAATTTTAACAACTTTCATTTTTATCTCCCTTCTTATTTATATTTAATATACCATAAATGATTCTTAAAATAAATACTTGGACAAAAATATACATTATTTATTAAAATATTGTAGTTTGTTGTTGCATAATTGCTAAAAATTGGTTTATAATATGAACATAGAATATAGGAGGAGTTTTTATATGAAACTTTTGAAAGTACATGGGAAAAAGGTTAGTGTTATGTTACTTGCGATTGCCGTAATGTTAGTGCCAATTTTACAAGTTGGGGCGGCAAGTGAGTGTCCAGAAAAGAAAAAAATATATTTGTTTAATGATGCCGAAAATATGGTAGAGCTATATTTTGGAGCAACTAGTGGTAATACATCGGAGATGGATAAAGCTTTAGCTTCTACAGAAAATAGTAGTGATAATCCAGCTGGTTATATAGAATTAGATGGAAATATTTTATATCAAGGAAAGGATGCAAAAGGTAAAACTTTAGGAGCGGCATTGGTTCAAGTTCCTTATTCGTTAAATGGTAGCAATTCAACTGTAACGGTTCATTGTGGTAGTGGAGATATCGATATTTGTGCCGGTATTACTGATTATCCGGATGGTGGTGAAAAAGATTATACCGTTGCTACTTTGGATGAATTCATGCAAGAGGTTTATCGTCCTAATGCAGGGTTATGGTTTACAAATGCTTTTGTGCAACTCTATGGTTGGGATGATGCTTGGGCAACTGCTTTAGAAGATGCTGGTTATGATTTAAACAAAGTTACAATCGAAGGTGATCCGGTTTCTGGTATGGGAGATAAAACTGCAAGTGGTTTTAGCTTAGAAAGTACAACAGATTTTATCAATAGTATTCCTAGTGATGCTGAAATTATTGAAGAAATTGCTGATAATACTTGGACTGAAGAAGATATAAATGCTGATATTGAATTAGAGTTAAAAAATGCTGATAAGGACGAAAGTCAGTTTGAAGAATATGCTATTGATGAAAACACTTCTTATGTTAAGCATGGAGAATGGTCAAACTTTGGTAATAATGCTAATAGTGGTTCTGGTTTAACTGTTAAAACAAATCGTTTGATTTATTTAAATTCATTAAGCGTGCATCATAAAGATTCGTTTGTATCGGAGTATAAAACCTCATTGATTACTGGTGCTGATACTCAAATTCGAAAATTTGAAAGTAAAATTGATACTGGAACACCATCTTGGGCTATGAATATTTCAAGGGCTAGTTCAACGGCTGAAAAAAGTGAAAACACTGCTGTTAGAATAGAATCAGCTAATGATATCGTACCAGATGTTGGAAATAATGATAATCCATGGCATAGAATGCCTTATACAAATTTCGTTCAAAACTGGGTTTATATTCCAGCTAAATATACGATTACTTATAGAGAAGCAACTTGTGATAATGGTAATATTGTTGATACAGGTACAGAAAATCCAGATTCTGGAGTTGTGTCATATGCCGTAATTGGTACATTATTAGTAGGTGCAGCTAGTGCTTATATCTATGCTAGAAAAAGCAATAAATTTAATAAAATTTAAATAAATTAGAAAGGTAGAACAAATAAAGTTCTACTTTTTTTAATTTTGATGATATAATTTAATAAGAATAGAGTGATAATATGATAAAAGATGGAAATAAAGCAGTATCTGAAGTAGCATATTTTTTTAGTGAATTGTGTGCCATTTATCCGATAACGCCATCTTCGCCGATGGCAAGTAATGCTGAGCAAATGGCAATTAGTAATATGAAGAACATGTTTGATGATACAGCCTTAATTGTCCAAATGCAAAGTGAAGCGGGAGCAGCTGGCTGTATGCATGGAGCTTTAACAAGTGGTTTGCTAGCCTCTACTTTTACTTCTAGTCAAGGGCTTTTGCTGATGATACCTAATATGTATAAGATGGCTGGTGAAATGTTACCGGGAGTTATGCATGTTGCAGCCAGAAGTTTATCTACTCATGCCTTATCAATATTTGGTGATCATCAAGATGTATATGCAACAAGAAGTACAGGTTTTTGTATGTTAAGTAGCAGTAGTGTAAATAATGCTCAATTTATGGCGGCGATTGCGCATTTAAGTGCGATTAAGGGAAGTTTACCATTTTTACACTTTTTTGATGGTTTTAGAACTAGTCATGAAATAAATGTTGTGGAGGAAATTAACTACAATAAACTCAAAAAATTGGTAGATCAAGAAGCAATACAAAATTTTCGTAATAAAGCATTAAATGTAGGAAAAAGTGTTTCTAAAGGTTTAAATGAAAATGAAGATATTTATTTTCAAGCAACCGAAGCTCGGAATATAGATTATGATGCTATTTGTGATATTGTAAATGATTATATGACAAAGATAAGCGAAGAGTTTAATCAAGATATTAAGCCTTTTAATTATTATGGGGATCAAGAAGCTACTAATGTTATTATTGCCATGGGTAGTGTGTGTGATACTATCAGGTTAGTAGTTGATGATTATCTAAAAAAAGGAAAACATGTAGGAATGGTTGAAGTGCATTTGTATCGACCGTTTAGTGCTAAATACTTAAAAGATGTTTTACCAAAAAGCGTTTTAAATATTGCTGTATTAGATAGAACAAAAGAACATGGTAGTGTGTGTGAACCGCTTTGTAGTGATGTTACAAGAGTACTTTATGATACTAATATTCAAATTGTTGGAGGAAGATATGGCATATCTAGTAAAAATACACCACCTAATCAAATTAAAGCAGTTTATGATATGTTAGATTTTTCATTAAAAGATAATTTTACAATTGGAATTGTTGATGATATCACTAATTTAAGTTTAGAATTAACAGATTATAAAATCAATTTAAATGCTACGGAAATGTTAATTTATGGTTACGGTAGTGATGGCATGGTTAGTGCCTCTAAAGATATTTTAAAAGTTATAGAAAGAGAAAAAAAGCAATTTATTCAAGGTTATTTTGAGTATGATTCTAAAAAAAGTGGAGGAGTAACTATATCGCATTTACGAATTGCTAATAATTTAATTAAAGCTCCTTATTATGTAGATAGTCCTAAGTTAATTGTAATTGCTAAAGATATTTATGTTAAAAAGTTAGATCTTTTAAAAAACTTAGCTAAAAAGGGAACTGTTTTACTTAATACATCATTAGAAAATAATTTAAATGATTTTTTACCTAATGAATTTAAGAAAACATTGCAAGAAAAACAAGCTAGTTTAGTTTTAATAGATGCTAATAAAATAGCCTTAAATCATCAACTTAATGGTAAAATAAGTAAGATTATGGAACTGGTTATTTTAGAATTTTTAGGGGTATCTAATGCTTTGGAAATTGTTAAAGATGATATTAAGCTTAGTTTTAAAAATAAAGGAGTTGATGTTGTTAATAATAATATTGCAGCAATTAAAGAGACTTTAAATAATATATATTTAGTTGATGAAGAGTTACAAGTAACTAAGGATAGTAAATCAAACAAAACAATGAGTTTTTTAGATATGATTAATGCTCATAAAGGCGAAGAGTTAAAGGTAAGTGATTTATTTAATTATAAAGATGGAATGATAAAGGTAGATAAGCCTTATTTAGAAAAAGAACATATTGCTAAAACAGTTCCTGTTTGGATAAGCCAAAATTGTTTGCAGTGTGGAAAATGCTCTTTTGTGTGTCCTCATGGAGTAATTAGAACATTTGTAACAGATGATATGGGGATTAAAATGAATGGGGTGCCAGATAAAAAGTATTTAGTTGCCGTTAATCCACAAAAATGTACAGAGTGTGGCTTATGTGTAAAAGCATGTCCGACAAGTCCTGATAAAAAAGCTTTAGTAATGGGAAAATACGAGGAAAACAAAAGAATAGAAGAATTATTTGATACTTATGAATCAACAGAAGTAATTAGTCGTTATAGTGTTAGAGGATCACAACTATTAAAGCCACGCTTTTTATATCCGACTGCTTGTGCAGGATGTGGTGAGACTGCTTATATTAAATTATTAACGCAGTTATTACAAGATGATCTAATCATCGCTAATGCTACGGGATGTTCTAGTATTTATGGAGGGAATTTACCTAATTTACCTTATGAGATACCTTGGGCTAGTAGTTTATTTGAAGATAATGCCGAATTTGGTTTAGGAATGCATCTAGCTTATAAAAAGATTAGAATGCGTATTAAAGATATAATGCAAAAAAACATGGAATGTGTAAGTCAAACCACGCAAAATTTATTTTTAAAATACTTTGAGAATATGGATGATTATGCCGTTACTAGGGAAGTCTATGAAAATTTGAAAAATGCTCATGTAAGTCGCGATTTAAAAGATTTGTTAGATTATATACCAAGTCGTAGTGTTTGGTGTATAGGAGGCGATGGTTGGGCTTATGATATTGGTTTTAGCGGAATAGATCATTTACTGGCTAGTAATGAAAATATAAATATTTTAGTTTTAGATAGTGAGGTATATTCTAATACGGGAGGACAAATGAGTAAAGCTTCGCACATTGGTCAAGTGGCAGAGTTTGCCCAGATGGGTAAAAAAACAGCGAAGAAAGATTTGTTTAAAATAGCTATGTGCTATGATAATGTATATGTTGCTAGTGTAGCTTTAGGAGCCAATGATAATCAGTGTGTTAAAGCCTTTAAAGAAGCTATTTTACATAAAGGACCATCCTTAATTATTGCCTATGCCCCTTGTGTAGAGCACGGCATAAAAGGAGGTATGAGTTGTTCTTTAAAAAGACAAAAAGATTTGGTTGAATGTGGCTATTTATTATTAATGAGATATCATGATAAAACTTTAACTATTGATTCCAAAGAACCAGATTTTACAAAATTAGATGATGTGTTAAAAGATGAAGTAAGATATAATGCTTTAGCGATTAAAGATAAAAATGTTTTTGATAATCTTTTTAAAGAACATCAAAAAGAACTTATGGATAGATATTTATATTATAAAAATCTCTAGTTAGAGATTTTTTTACAAAAAAAGAAGTTGCCCCCCTGAAGAGCAACTTCAAAAAGAATAAAAAGGGGTTGGCTAGTGTGATACTAGCACCAATTCGCCTTGAAGTGAATTGGTGATTAATATACTAATCGATAAGTAGATATTTGTCAACAATTTTTTTAAAGTTTTTTTGGAAAATCTAATTTCTAAAATTATACAGGTTATTAAAGAGTTTTAAATTATAAGAATATCTGAAAAATATCTTTCGTAAAGTCATAGAAAATGATAGAATGGTGTTGAGTTACAAACTTAAGTAAAGGAGTAGAAATATGGATAGTATAAAGTCAATTTATAATAATATGTCAGATATGAGTAAAATATTAATAAAAATACTTTTAGGTATTTTGGCGGGACTCGCTGCTATTTTGGTAATAGTTTTAATAGTGAAAGTTACGGTAGGTACCAAGGGGGATTATTCTTATGTGGAAGATGTTATGAAAAAAGCCGCCGTTGATTATTATGAGGATAATTCTAAGGATTTACCAGCTGATGGTCAAACTGTTTCGATAGAAGTAGGACAATTGGTGGCTGATGAGTATATGAAAAGTTTGACTAAGTATTTTGGGGAAGATACCACTTGTAATGGGGAAGTAAATGTTGTTAATAATAATGATAATTATGCATATTTACCTAATTTGGATTGTCCAGGAAAATATACAACTAAAACTTTATATAATGCAATTTTAGAAAATAATTCTGATGCTGTTGATAGTGATGGTTTATATTTAAATGATGATGGAGATTATATTTTTAAAGGAGAGTATGTAAATAATCATTTAGTTTTTGGGGAGAACAATTATCGTATTTTGAGAATTAATAGTGATGGAACTATTAGAATATTAATTACGGAACCTTTAAAAAATTATCGTCGTTCTGTATATGATGATCGTTATAATGTGCAAAAAGAAGATAGTTCAGGAATTAATGATTTTGCTAAGAGTCGTATTCGTGAAGAATTAGATAAAATTTATAATGATAATGACGAATTTAATAGTGATCAAAGAGCATTAATAATGAAGCAAGAACTTTGTATTGGCAAAAGAGGAGAAGAAGATATCGCTATTGAAAGTGATATTGAATGTAGTGATGTTTATGAAGGACAATACTTGGGACTTATGTCTGCTAGTGAGTATAATTTACCAAGTTTGGATTCTAATTGTAAAAACATTACTGATGAAAGTTGTTTGAATTACAATTATATGATGAGTATCGATGGAGATTTTTGGTCTTCAACGCCAGTTAAAGAAAATTCTTATGAAGTTTATCGTGTTTCGGCTTTACCATATCCCTCTAGAGCAGCCAGTTCTGCCAATGTATTATTTACAATTAATTTATCAGATATGACACAGATTACAGGGGGAAATGGTAGTGAAGAGGAACCTTTTATAGTTAAATTGCCAGATAGTAAATAGTATATATGTGTAAAGTCACTTTCTTGTTTATAAATATTATCATCTTGTGGTGGTAAAATATAAGTAGGAGAGTGATTTTTTTATGGAAAATGAAATAAGAGTGTTGCAAGTTGGTTGCGGAAAAATGAGTAAGTATACGATGCGCTATGTTTATGAACATGGGGGAAAAATAGTTGGAGCTGTTGATATTGATGAGTCTTTAATTGGTAAAGATATTGCTAGCGTTATAGATTGTGAAAAAAAGGGAATTGTAATAGAACCTTTAAAAAAGTTAGAAGATTTACTAATTACTTCCAAAGCCGATATTGCTATTGTTACGACGATGAGTCTATTAAATGATGTAAAAGATGTATTAATGACTTGTGCTAAAGTAGGGGTAAATGCTATTACTACTTGTGAAGAAGCTTTTTTTGCCAGTAATTCTAATACTAAAGATTTTAATGATATAGATGCTTTAGCTAAAACAACTGGTTGCACGATTTGTGGTAGTGGTTATCAAGATTTTGCTTGGGGTAATTTAGTGGCAACGTTGGCTGGTTGTAGTCATAAAATTACAAAAATTAAAGGAAGTTCATCATATAATGTAGAAGATTATGGAATTGCGTTAGCTAAAGCTCATGGTGCTGGTCTTAGTTTGGAACAATTTGATAAGGAAGTGGCATCTTATGATAGAATTAGTCAACAAGAGCGAGAAGCGATGATTAATAAGGGAACTTTTGCTCCATCTTATATGTGGAATGTAGTTGGGTGGTTAGCTGATAAACTTAATTTAGAAATTACGAGTATGGATCAAAAGTGTGTGCCAATTACGCATGAAAAAGATATTGAATCTAAGACTTTAAATATGACAATAAAAGCCGGAGAAGCTACTGGAATGAGCGCTATTGTAACAGCTAATACTAAAGAAGGTATTACTATAGAGGCACAGTGTATTGGTAAGGTGTATGCTCCTGAAGATATTGATACTAATGTTTGGACAGTAGAGGGAGAACCATCAACAACAGTGACCATAAATAATCCCGATACAGTAGCGTTAACTTGTGCTAATATTGTTAATAGAATACCAGATGTAATTAAGGCAGCTCCAGGATTTATTGCAACTAGTCAGATGGGAGAACTTACTTATAAAACGAAAGATTTACATGAATATTTAGGAAAATAAAAAATTGTAACTTTAAATTACAATTTTTTATTTATTTATTTTTTGGGTAAATATATATATTATTAAAAATGCGCCGACGCCAACAAATAAAATAATCGTTATTTCTCGAGGAAGAAATTTATCAAATGCTTCTAAGATAGTATTGAAAATATCGACGAAAAATTTACCTATTTTGCCAAAAAAAGCTCCTAGTTTTTCTTCAATTTGTTCCGCAGTCAAACGATATATCATATCTCATCAATCCTTTATTTTATAATAACGCAAATTTAGAAAGAAACAAAGTAAAAATAAAAATAGTGACAAGTAATTGACATAAAGTTTGTATTTTAAAGATTAGTAATTTATAATATGTAGATAAATTGAGGTTTAAAAATGATGGAAAATAAGATTCTAAATGATATTAATTATGAAGAAAAAATGTTAAAAAAACGAGCCAATAAAATGTTATTAACTGATGAAGAAATAAATTTATTAAAAGAATTTAATTTTGATTATTTAAAGTATGCATCTTTAGATGAGTTATTATTTGAGATAGATGATTATTTAAATTATCAGTATGATGAAAATTTGGAGTATTTGTTTTCGAAGTTAAATGAACGAAATTATTATGAAAATATTTATAAATGATGACATAATTAAAAATACATAGTAAAATAAAGAGGAAGTGAGGGATATTTATGTCTAATAAATATTATATATCAACGGCTATTGCATATACTTCGGGAAAGCCTCATATTGGGAATACTTATGAAATTGTTTTGGCTGATGCAATTGCCCGTTATAAAAGATTATGTGGTTATGATGTTTATTTTCAAACAGGAACAGATGAACATGGAGAAAAAATTGAGCAAAAAGCAGCGGATAATAATTTAACGCCTCAAGAATATGTTGATAATGTTTCCAAAGAAATAAAAAATATTTGGGATGTTATGGAAACTAGTTATGATAAATTTGTAAGAACAACGGATAAAAAACATCAAAAAATAGTTCAGGATATTTTTAAGAAACTTTATGATCAAGGTGATATTTATAAAGGAGAGTATAAGGGATTATACTGTACTCCTTGTGAGTCATTTTGGACACCTACGCAAGCAGTTAATAATATTTGTCCAGATTGTGGAAGAGAAGTATACGAAACAACAGAAGAAGCTTATTTTTTAAGATTATCAAAATATCAAGATAGATTGATTGATTATATTAATTCTCATCCAGATTTTATTACACCAGAGTCTCGAAAAAATGAAATGTTAAATAATTTTTTGCTTCCTGGATTACAAGATTTGTGTGTTTCTAGAACTTCTTTTAAATGGGGAATTCCGGTTACTTTTGATGATAAACATGTTATTTATGTATGGTTAGATGCTTTATCTAATTATATTACTAATATCGGTTATGATGTCGTTAAGCCATCAGAGACTTTCCAAAAATTATGGCCAGCCGATTTACATTTAGTAGGTAAAGATATTATTCGTTTTCACACTATTTATTGGCCGATAATTTTAATGGCTTTAAACTTAGAATTACCTAAAACAGTTTTTGGACATCCTTGGTTATTATTTGGTAATGATAAAATGAGTAAAAGTAAAGGAAATATTATGTATGCTGATGATTTAGTAGCTAAATATGGGGTTGATGCTATTAGATATTATGTTTTACATGAAATACCTTATGCTAGTGATGGTAGTATTACAGAAGAATTAATTGTATCTAGAACAAATGCTGATTTAGCTAATGTTTTAGGAAATTTAGTTAATAGAACAATAAGTATGGCTTGGAAATATTTTGATGGTTATATTTATAAAAGCAAGTCAAATGATGATCTGGATCAAGAACTAATTGAGTGCGTAGAGAGTTTAGAAAAAAAAGTGCATCAAAAAATGGAAGAGATAAAAGTGGGAGATGCTCTTGATGAAATATTTGTGTGTTTAAGAAGATGTAATAAATATATTGATGAAACTACTCCTTGGACACTTTATAAAGAACAAAAAGAAGAACGTTTAAAGGAAGTACTTTATAACCTGTTAGAAAGTATAAGGGTTTGTACGGTATTACTTCAACCATTTATAAATAGTACTTGTCAGAAAATATTTTTACAATTAAATACTAATGATCAAGATTTAAGTTCAATAAAAACTTTTGGAAAGCTAGAAGATAAACATAGATTAAATAAGCCAGAAGTATTATTTGTAAGACATGAAATTTAAGTTATCAAAAAAATTATGATAACTTTTTTTGTGTTTAAATTGCATTGATAATATTAATTTGTTATACTTATTATGGTCGATAATAAGGTAGGTTGATAATTGTGAGGGAAAACATTTTTGAAAGATATTTAGATTATAAACTAAATGTTTTAAATAAATATGCTAAAAAGATTGTAAATATCTTGATAATAAGTAAAGCTATAAATAAAGAAAATAAAGAGGGTTATTTAAAAAAAATAGATCAAATATTAAGAATATATCTGGATAATTATTATTTTAGTCCTACTTCATTAAGTGATAATTTAAAAGAAATTATTCCGACTTTAGAAGATGATAATATAGCTTTAAATTCGGTAACTATAGTACATGTGATATTAAGTATTGATGATTTATCTTCGCCAGTAGAAAAAAGAAAAATTAGTATTAAACAATTAAAAATGGAAGTCACTAAGTTAACAGCCTTATTAAAAATAGATTATCATACTAAGCGTCAAAAAGATGAGTTAAATGAGTTGGTCAAGTTTATAAAACAAGCGTTTAATAAAGAAAATAAATTTGTTGATGAATTAAATAGCTTAGAAGTTTATAATGTATTTGATAAAAATGCCTATATTAAAGATACCTACGTTGTAAGACTTTCTTACTTTATTGATAGTTTAAATAAAGAATATAATGAGGCGTTAATAGAAGATATAGCTTCAAGTAATTATGTATTAAAAAAATTAAATATAATTTCGATTCAATTATTGATGGCTACTTTATTAAAGGAATTGTTATTAAGAAAGCGGGTAGATCATTTTATAATTAAGATTACCCCCGATTATTTTAAGAAAAATAATTTCACCGAAATTAAAAAATTAATTAATAATAAATATTTAAAGATGAGAATATTTTTCTTAGTAGATTTAACTATTTATTTGAAAAATTATGAATATTTTAAAACTTTAAAAGATGAAGGTTTTAATTTCATGGCTGATTATAGTCAAGATGTTGAACTTAATTTGGATAGTAATGAAATTGTTTTATATGAAAATATAGAGCCAGAAGTATTGAGTGTTGCTAAAACTAAAGGAATTATCATGATAGGTAAAAGTAGTGTTGGGACTTATAAAGAAATAGAAATTTTAAATAATTTAATGGAGGAGTAATTATGCAGGCGTATGCAACTTTTTTTCTAGAATTCATGGAACCTTTCTTTAAAGGAATATCTATGATTTTTAATGGATTGATTCAGGGTATTTGGAAAATGCTTAATATTTTAAATTATATAGAAGTAATAAATAATTATAAGGGCAGTTTATCAGGAATAGGAATTGTGGTTTTAATTATTAATATTATTTGTTTACTAGGTTTATTTGGTTTATTAATTTTTATTATTGTTAAAATAATTAGAAAAGCAATTAAATATTATAAGAATATGCATAAAGAAGAGGATCTTGCTGATGAGATTGACCGTCTTAACTCACAAGTTTATAAGTTAAAAGCTACTAATGAAAAATTACTAGCAATGGCTAATAACGAAGAAGAAGTAGAATATGATGAAGATGGAAATATTATTAATAAATTAAAAGATGGAGAAAGCAGATTCTATAAGCTAACGGCTATTGATGAGGCTATGCAAAATTATCAGCAGACTCCAGGTAATAACACGATAAATTTAAAGGATTTTTGTACAGCTTTTAAAAATTTTTCAGCTTCACGTTTAAAGCTTTATTATACAGATAAGATGATTCGTTTATTTGTTGCGGCTTTTGCTTCAAATCGTTTAATTATTTTAGAAGGTATTTCTGGTACTGGTAAAACTAGTTTAGCTTATGCAATGGGACAAATGTTAAAAAATGATTCGATTATCGCTTCAGTTCAACCATCATGGCGTGATAATTCAGAACTTTTTGGATATTTTAATGAATTTACTAAGAAATTTAATGAGTCAGATGTTTTAAGTGCAATGTATGAAGCTAAATATAAAGATGATGTTTATATTACTATTTTGGATGAAATGAATATTGCTCGTGTAGAATATTATTTTGCCGAAATGTTATCAGTTTTGGAGTTACCAAGTAAAAATGATTGGGTTATTGAACTTGTTCCTAATGCTTGGGACAATGATCCTAAATTGTTAGTTCAAGGGAAAATTAGAATTCCGGATAATATGTGGTATGTTGGTACTATTAATAATGATGATTCTACTTTTATGGTAACAGATAAAGTTTACGATAGAGCTATGCCAATAGCTATTAATGATAAATGTGAAGTTTTTAGTGCTCCTGATACAGAACCAATTAAACTAACAAGTGATTATTTCCAAAAATTATTAAATGATGCTAATTTAGAACATCCTATTACTCAAGAATATTTAGATAAAATTAATTTGTTAGACCGTTATATTATTAATCATTTTAGATTGGCGTTTGGTAATCGTATTGTTAAACAATTAACTCAATTTGTGCCAGCTTTTGTGGCTTGTGGTGGGGATATGTTAGAAGGTATTGATTATGTTATTGCTCACAAAATATTGCGTAAATTTGATCAATTAAACTTTTCGTTAATAAAAAATGAAGTTGATGGCCTAATATCTTATTTTAATGAACTTTTTGGAGAAAACACTATGACTGAATGTTTAGCTTACTTAGATAATTTCAAAAAACAATATAGGTGATAGCTATGAATAAAGAGTTTGATTTTTTAGAGGCTATCAATGATAAAGAGTTAAAACATTTTTTAAATCATACAGATTCATCTTTTAATGTTAATACAACAATTGAAAAAAGTGTGAGAGATTATTCGTGGGTTCCGGTAGTAGAAGTAGCTTTAATTTATCTGGAAAACATTATTAAAAATCCTAGACAATTTATTGTGCAAGAAGAAGATATTCTAAGAGTAGAAAAAACTAAAAGAGTATCAGAAGAAACTGTAAAACACTTGGCACAACATACTAATTTTATTGAAAAAATAGATGAAGATGGCAGTGTTGTACCCAATAAGCTTTTAAATATTAATAAAGAAGATACTTTTGATATTTATGAAAATAGATTTATTTATACTTTAATTACCAGATTAATTAATTTTATTAATACTCAATTAGAATATGATGTTTTAGAAGATAAATATAAAGAAACTAAGACTATTAATTTGAAAGCGGCAACACAACTTAAAAATGAAGATGTTAGTGTTGATTTAGCTTTTGTTAAAACTTCAAAAAGTAAAAAAGATAATAAGACAGATGACTATAACGAAGTTAGTGATCGAGTTGATGCTATTGCTAATACTTTAAATCAGTTTATGAATACTCAATTTATGAAAAGTATTTCTCAAGCTTCGCCAGTTAGATCACCGATTAGAAGAACTAATCTGATTTTAAAAGAACAAAATTTTAAAAAAGCTCTAGAACTTTGGGAATATTTAGATAATTATGAAATGGTTGAACCAACTAAAATGGAAAAGAGTTCTTCTTCTTATGTTGATGATATAGTAAGATTACGTTATCTTATTACTTATTATTTAAATTATATAAGTATTGATTATGAAGATAAAAAGATGTTAGAAAGTGATTATAAATTACAACAAATAAAAAGATTAATTGGTGAGTATGCCTTAGAAACTAATATGACAAGTACTGCTTTTGAAAAAAATATAAAAGCAATATTTACCAATGTAAGAAAAGAACAGAAGAAAAAAGAAATGGCTATTAAAAAGCTTTATGATAACTTCTTTGAGAGTTATAATAAGGACATAATAAAAGTTATAAACATTTTAAAATAGCTAGAAAGGAAGTTTCTTATGAAAAATACAGAAGAAGAAAAAGATGTAGTTGCCTTAAAAGATTTTAAGCCAACGCAACTGAACTTAGATGAATTTTCTAATATGAAAACACAGCAGCAATTTGCGAAAGTAAAAGAAATATTAAAAAGTGCTTATAGCGAAGATACGAAGATCTTAAAAGAATGGATTTTAGAAGTTATTGCTGTTACGTGTTCAGATAAAGATGATCTAATTTATTTGCCGTCTAATTTAAGAGTTGAAAAGAAAAATGACATTGTTACTTTTAAATTTGCTAAGAAAAGAGATTTTAATAAATTTTTAATAGTTATTTTTCTTCTGTCTTTTGCTGTAGGAACTTTAGCAGCTACTTATTTTGCAGTTTTTTATTTAAGTAGAGCACATTTAAATAAAGATATTGATGGAGATGGAATACCAGATATAAATTTAGATATTAATAATGATGGTAAAGCAGAGATTAATATCGATGTTGATAATGATGATAAACCAGATTTAAATGTCGATTATAAAGGTAATAGAAAGTCTATATTTAATATTGATCAAGATAGTGATGGAGTAGCTGATTTTAATATGATTAATGATGCTACTAACGGTAAAGCTTGTTCATTAAATTGTGATACTGATGGAGATGGTTGGCCAGAATTAAATATTGATTTAGATGGTGATGGAGTAGCCGATGTAGACATTGATACTGATGGAGATCAGATTGCAGATTTAAATTTAGATACTACTGGTGATGGAAAATGTAATTTAATGTGTGATACTAATAACGATGGAGCTTGTGATGAATTTTGTATCGGAGGAACTTTTGAACATGTTGATCAAAGTGGAACAAGTACAGTAACGGGAGATCCGAGTATTGATATTTCAACGGGAGGACTTGTAATTACTTATGATAATAATGTAGATGCTACCCAAGCTATATTACCAGATGATATGACATCTGCAGTGCCAATTCCTAGTCGAACTTTCGTAATTGAAAATACTTCAAATTATCCAATAATTTATCGTTTAGTATGGAAAATCAATTCCAATGATTTTGTTTCAGATAATTTAAAATATCGTGTTACTTCATCTAACGGAGGAGCAAATACCGAATTTTTAACTGTTCCTAAGACAAATAATACGGTTATTGCTCGAGGTATTACTATACCAGCTAGAAGTAGTCAAACTTATACCTTGTCTTTTAGATTTGTTGGTTTAAATGAAGAACAAAACTATGATCAAGGTCGTCAATTAAATGGTCTTGTTACAGCAGAATATGATGATTAAGAGCTTAGGCTCTTTTTGGTACTATAAAAGTGTAATAATTAATTACGGAAATGTGATTGAATATTACACTTCTTTTTATTATGATTGAAGTGATTGGATAACGTAGCTCTTTTAGAGATAAAGTTCTCGTCAACAAAAGTGTTATCCAACCTTCACATAATATATTCGTTTAAGCAAGTTGAGATTGAAATAGTTCTCGAGTAAAGAGCCAAAATGAAGATATGTAGAGGAGATGGAACCAATCATAATTTAAAGAATAGAAAGGAAAAGAAAATGAAGTATGCAGTAGGAATTGATATTTCAAAAGGTAAAAGTACAGTAGCAATATTATCGATTGCAGAAGAAGTAATTGAAGAACCATTTGAAATAAATCATGATATTGAAGGATTAAATTTATTAGAGGAAGAACTAAAAGATATTCCAAAAGAAGATTTAAAAATTGTTATGGAAGAAACAGGAACATATCATTTACCAGTATTAGGTTATTTACTAGCTAAAGGATATTTTGTAGTTGCAGAAAATGCCTTAAAAATAAAAAAATATCTTGATCGAGGATTAAGAAAAGCGAAGACAGATAAAAAGGATTCTTTAAAACTTGCTGAATATGCCTGTGATAATTGGTATAAGTTAAATAAAGTAAGAGAAAATAACGAAACATACGATAATCTTAGATTTCTATCACGGCAGTATTTAGGGCATATATCAGTACAGACAAAGCAAAAGATAAATTTTTCTAATTTATGTGATTTATTATTTCCTGGATACTATCAACTGTTAGATGAAAACAATTTTGTATTAGGACTAAAAATATTTAAAAAATATTATCATCCTGAAATTGTTATAAATAAAAAACAATCTCAATTTATTGTCGAGATTGATAAAATTGCAAAGAAATTAGGACATAAAGGAGCAGGCAAAACTCTAGCCAATAAAATTTATTTACTTGCCCAAAAAGCAATTTCTCCACGTCCTAATAATGAATATGCACATCTATCAGCGAATAGTTGTGCAGATGCTTTAATTTTAACAATTAAAACAACTACTACAATTATATCAGAAATGGACAAACTTGCAAGAGAGTTACCCGAATACGATGTTATAAGTGAGATTCCTGGTTGTGGTAAAAAACTAACTTCTAGAGTAATGGCAGAAATTGGAGATATAAGAAGATTTAAAAATGCAGGTAGCGTTATAGCTTATGCCGGGTTAGATGCTCCACCATATCAGTCAGGGCAATTTGAAGCCACAAATAGGCACATATCAAAACGAGGGAATAAGTATTTAAGAAAAACAGGATACGAAGTAATGAAATCAATAAAAAGTAGTTGTAAAACAGATAATGCATTAAAGTCTTATATTATAAAAAAAGAAAATGAAGGTAAATCAAAAAAAGTAGCAAAAATAGCAGGATTAAATAAGT
>CALVQP010000022.1 GCA_944358225.1 uncultured Bacilli bacterium | reverse complement strand
ATCATCTCCTTATATTAATTATAGCAAAAAATAAATGTAGACACTTTTTTTGTGTCTACATTTATCTTACAACTTCATATTTAAGTATCATTTTTTAGTTATCCGTTTTTTAGTTATTTAGTGATATTTTTTAAAATAACAGTTTTAGTACGAGACATTTCTTTTAAAGTAGTCATTATCCCCTCATTACCAATTCCGGAATATTTCCAACCGCCAAATGGTTGTTCAAAAGATCGGAAGAAACTTGCTCCATTAATAACAAAGCCACCACATTCCATTTTTTCACTAACTTTGATAGCTTTACTAATATCTTTGGTGATGATTGAACCTGATAATCCATAAATTGATTGATTAGCAATTTTAATAGCTTCTTCTAAATCATCAAAGCCAATAATGGAAATTACAGGGCCAAATATCTCTTCATCTTTAGCTACTTTCATATTCGGAGTGACGTTATCTAAAATAGTAGGTTCAAAAAATGCACCATTACGTCTTCCACCAAATACTAACGTTGCTCCTTCGCTAATTGCTTCTTGTACTTGACGTTCTACTTCTATTGCTGCCTCTTCACTAACAAGACATCCGATATCGGTAGACTCATCTTGTGGATGACCAACTTTTAACGAATTGATTTTTTCAATCATCTTATTAATATATTCTTGTTTAACAGAATTATGAATTAAAAATCTTTTAGAAGCACAGCACACTTGACCTGTATTATATAGTCTTCCCCATACTGTCTCTTCGATTGCTAAGTTCATATCCCCATCTTCACAAAGGATAAAAGCGTCATTTCCGCCAAGTTCTAAAGAACTATGAGCGCAGTGTTCTGCACAATTTTTAGCCGCATCAATTCCTGCAGCAGTGCTACCTGTTAAAGTTACCATTGCTACTTTAGGATGAGATGTTAAAGTTCTTCCTACTACAGAACCAGAACCATGGACAACATTAATAACTCCTGCTGGAACTCCAGCTTGTTCTAATAGTTCAATATATCTAGTTAAAGTAAGAGGATTAACACTAGCTGGTTTTAAAATTACAGCATTTCCCATTAATAATGCTGGAGGAATTTTATTAATAAAAATATCACTTGGGAAATTAAATGGTATAATTGCAGCAACAACTCCCAAAGGTTGTTGAATCGTGTATTGAATAGTATTTTCTTGTCCTGCTTCGGTACCACGATAAATTAAATTTCCATATTCATGTTTAACTTTTTCTATATATGCTGGAACACCAATTTGAATATTAGCAATTTCATTACGTGCCTCTTTAATTGGTTTTCCTGTTTCCTTAGATAATAGTTGGGCTAAATCTTCAGCGTTTTCTTTAACTAGTAAAGCAAATTTAGCCATGATTTCACATCTAGAAAGAACTGATTTTTCTTCCCATGATTTTTGCACTGAATAAGCATATTCAATTGCTTGTTCAACATCTTCTTTAGTTAGGCTCGGTACTGTATCAATAAGTTCAGTTGTTGCTGGATTATATACCTTTATTACTTCATTGTTACTTGAGTCTAGCCATTGTCCCTTTATTAAACTTTTCATATTTTATTCTCCAAATCCTGTAAATGATAATGATAGACCACCAACGGTATTAGAAGAGTGATCTCCTTGTCCATATTCTCCAAAAGTAAAGACCATTAAAAATTCTTTATCAGGTATTGCCTTTTTAATTTCTGGATAAATTTGATCTTCAATATTAGCTAAAGCTAAACCTAATCTTCTACCTCCACAATGAACTAGGAAGTAAGAATTAGCTGGTGTAGTCATTAATTCATTTAATTTTTGGACGGTTTGTCTATTAGCTTCTAAAATGCCTTCACTGCTGTTTGAAAGTTGAATAACTGCTGTATTAACTGCCAAATCTGCTCCGATATTCATCGATAAATCATCATTAGCATACATTGGATGACGAACAGTTGTTACGGTTCCTGTAGGACTTTTTACACCTAAAGGAGCACATATTGTTTCAACTAGTAATTTGTCGCCCATTAAATCTTCAACTTTTTTGTTGGTCCATTTCGCATATTTTTCAACTGCTGGTTCATGATCTATTTCTACTAATGTTCTACTACCAGAAATTTTAGTAATAATTCCGGCATTTTCAGTTTCATGATAAGCTCCAGTATAAATATTTTTCATTTGACTATCAGTATAGAAAATAGCAATTGTACAACCGTCGTTGTAGACTTCTTGATCATTTAGGATACTCCATTTTCCTTCTACTGTGTTATCAGCTGCACTTCCTCCAAAGACTGGAATATTTCCAATTACATCTTGAATACCTTTTAAATATTCTTCCTCATTGGCAGGAGAAGCACTCATGAAGAAAAAGTCTGGTTCGGTATCACTACCTTTTCTTTTAGCTATTGCTTCTTGAGCAATTTTTCGCCCAATTTCACGAGGAGTTTCTGACGTTTTAGCACTTCCAGCGGTGACAACTTCTACGCTACCACCAAATAGCATCATAGCACTATACCCAGTCTCTTTGTTTAAATAACCATCTTGGGTACAAACTGCAGCTGATGAGGTACATCCAATTAAAGGAACATCTTTTAAAATACTTTTAGCTCCTCTAATTATTTCTTGTTGATCTTGCACACAACTAGTAAATAATAGGCCAACCTGAGGATTTTCAATAGTGTTAGCCATAGTAGCAGTTTCTACTCCAGATTCGTAGGCATCGATGTTTTCACTATAACCTACTTTTGTTTTTAACATTTAATCACACTCCTTTTAATAATGTTAAAACTTAAGAACTATTATCATTCTTAATTTTATTGTATCACAAACTTTTCGGCTTATAACAACTCATTAAGAATTCTATGTCATGTTGTGTCAAGTAACAAAAAAATTACAAGCGTTGTTTCTTGTAATTTTAAGCATGTTTAATGTTTGTATATTTAGCAATTTCATCACTGGTAGTAATTAAATCAGCGGCATTTAACTTGTGAATATCATCTTTACCAGTTATTTTTGCAAAAGTGATAAGTTCTTTTTTAACAACATTAAAATAATTAGCTACAGCCTTACTTGATTTGGCAACATCAAGACGTTTTCTTAAGTTTTCATCTTGCGTTGCTATGCCCTTTGGACACATACCTGTATGACAGATGCGATATTGGTCACAGCCTAGGGCAATCATGGCGGCAGTGGCTATAGCAACAGCATCGGCTCCCATAGCTATAGCTTTAGCAAAGTCACTAGCTTTATATAATCCTCCCGTGATGATTAAATCTACTTGAGCTTGATGCTCATCTAAATATTTTCGTGCCCGATATAAAGCATAAATAGTAGGAACAGAAGTATTATCTTTTAAGTAAGTTGGCGAGGCCCCGCTAGCTCCTTTACGACCATCAATAGTTATAAAATCAACATCGGCAAATAAAGCTATTTCTAAATCTTGTTCAATATGACCGGCTGCCAATTTTAAACCTACAGGTCTTCCCAAGGAACGCTTTTTTAAAGAAGCAACAAGCTCAGCTAGATCCTGTTTAGAGTTTATTTCTTTAAATCGCGAAGGACTTAAAATGTCTTGATTTTCTTCTTTCGAGCGAATAAGAGCAATTTCTTTAGTAACTTTTTCTTTAGGAAGATGTCCTCCCATTCCTGGTTTTGCAGCTTGACCAATCTTAATTTCAATGGCATCTGCTTGTTTTAAGGCTTCATCAGTAACGCTATATTTATTGGGCACATATTCAAAGATATAACGATAAGCGTTATTTTTTTCTTCTGGTAGGATTCCTCCCTCACCACTACCAATAGCCGTTTTAGCTTGAGCGCTACCAATTGCAAGAGCTGTTTTTGCCTCTTTAGATAAAGCCCCAAAAGACATATGAGAAACAAATACAGGCAAGTCAATTTTTAACGGTTTTAAACTTTTCTTACCGATTACAGTTTTTAAATTTACCGATTCTTCTTCAAGTAAGGGAAATTTAGCTAGTTGAGCACCTAGTAATAAAATTTCATCAAAATTAATTACCGGTTTTAAAGTACTCATCGACGAGATCTCACTAATTCCCGTTTCTGCTTGCTTTCGAATTGTAGTTACTAACTTTTTAATATCAGAATTAGTTAGATGATTTAAAGAATCAATATTTTCTTGTTTATCACTATTTGTGGGTTCTTCTTCTAACTTTTCAAAAAGATTTTTCGGTGCCCCACACATAGGACATTTATAATCATCGGGCAAATCAGCAAATTTTACCCCTTCTTTTTCTTCATCGTAAATGTAGCCACATATTTTACATTTGAATTTAGCCATAAAATTTCCTCCTAAAATAATTTTATCATAAGAAAATAGAAATATTTAAAATTTTATTTTAACGTTGCATTGATAAGTTAAAAGCTTTACTCATAATATAATATATGATAAGATAACATTCGCAAAGAAAGGATAATAATGACTAAAGAAATAATTAATAACTCCCAAGATAAAAAAGCAATCCAAAAAGTTAATTACATATTAAGTTTGCTTGACAATAAAATTGATCAGAATACCTTTATATCTTATAGTAATTTTTTATGTAATTATCTAAAAAAAGAATCTATAGAATTATATAAAGACGGCAGTTGGCAACCATTATACTATAAATTGCTTTATGCTTTTATTCCTATTCGTAACCAATCAAAGCATTTAAAAATTAATAATAGTAGTCCAGATTTTATTTATGATCCACACTTTGATTTGTCTTTATTATTTACAAAAGATTTTAATGAGGAAGAATTAGTATCTTTTATAGTACAGGCAACTTGGCAAAAAATATTAAAAAATAATCTCATTTATACTGGTAAAAACATTAATATTAAAGACTTTGATATGACAAATCTTTGCTATGATGCTGCTTGTTATGTTCACAAATTGGCTAAAGAAGTAGACTTAGAATGTCATATGTTAACTATTTGGCCCGGATATGATCAATTTGCAGGTTTGTATAAAGGTTATAGCGGTTATCATTGTTTTGATATTTTAAGCATCGGAAATAATAAGTATATTATTGATTGTACTTATTCGCAATTTTTCTATTTAAATAAGAATGTTATTGACCGTTTGGGGATTCCCCTAGTAGCTAGTCAATGTGTTGGCTATTATATGACATGTGATGAAGAAGCTAACACTTTAGCTTCCGAATTGTTAACTAAAGGTTATGTAAAATATACAGCGCAAAATTTAAAGAAATATTTAGATGCCTTTAGTCTATCTTTTAGAAATGGCCTATATTACGAGATTTTGGGAAAAGTAGATTATACGACTAACTACACTCATAAAGATTATATTAACTTTTTAGCTGGGTATGATAACCAATTAGCTCATGAGCCCAAAGAAGGTTTAGGTTTACAAAAACGACCTTTAAAAAATATTGAGATGAATTTTAAGATTAATAATTGAATTAAAGCTTTACATATCTTATAATTAATGGTGTGTCCTTGTAGCTCAGTTGGATAGAGCAACCGCCTCCTAAGCGGTAGGTCGGCAGTTCGAATCTGCCTAAGGACGCCACTTAAATGAAAAAAATTTTTTTAGATATAAAGTATTTAAAAACCAATTGCAAAATACAAGCGATTGGTTTTTTGTATAAAAAAAGAAATGATTACTACATTTCTTCTATTTTCATTAAATTAGTATTTTTTTCTCTAATACGTGGATATCCACCGGTAATAATTATTCGATCTTTAGGATTTAAGTCCATAAATTTTTTAGCTTCTTCTTTAGCACTTGCTATAAGTTCATCAGTATTTTCATACATCCCAGTAACAACTGGATAAACTCCAGCATTTAAAACTAGTTTTCGAGCTACACGTTCATCTGGACACAATGCTAAAATTAAACTATCTGGTTTTAAATTACTAATGATTTGAGCAGTATGTCCACTCATAGTTGCCGCTACAATTAATTTAACATTTGAACTATTGGCTGCCTCGACTACAGCGCGAGCTGTTATGTCACATGTTTCAGTACTTTCTTCAACATCATATAATGCGGCATATTCATCATAGTTTTCTTCAGCAATACTAGCTACTTCACCTAGATATTGACTAGCTAAATCTGGATGCGCACCAATAGTAGTTTCATCGCTTAACCATACTCCATCTGCGCCATCAAATACAGCGGTAGTAATGTCAGTAAGCTCAGCTTTAGTAGGACGAGAGTTTTTTACCATGCTTTTTAACATTTCTGTTGCCACAATACAAACTTTACCTTTTTCACGACATTTACGAATAATCATTTTTTGTAAAATTGGCACTTGGATAAATGGTACTTCAACACTTAAGTCACCACGAGCTACAATGATACCATCGGTTTCAGCAATTATTTCATCTATGTTTTCAATAGCCTTTTTGGTTTCAATTTTTGATAAAATTGGCATATCTGGACGACCATACTTTTCTAATAAAGCACGAGTAGCTCTAACATCTTCAGCACTTGATACAAACGAAATTCCCAAAAAGTCACCATCGTGTTCACAAGCATATTTAATATCTGCTTCATCATCTTCACTAACAAACGGAATATTTAAATTTACTCCCGGAATATTTGTACCACGACGGGATGATAATTTAGCATCATCTAAGATCTTACAAGTTACGCCATCACTTTCTACGGAAATAACTTCTAGGCGAACAAAACCATCGTTAAGTAAAATCATTGTTCCTTCTTTTAAACTATCAATAACTTGAGGATAGTTAAAAGAAATTCTTTCTTTATTACCTAAAACAGATTCTTTGACAATACGAATAGTTGCCCCAGCTACAAAATCAATTTCATTGTTCTCAAATTCTCCAGTTCTTAAATCTGGGCCCTTAGTATCAAATAAAATTGCTACTGGTTTATTTAATTCTGTTCTAGCTCTTTTAGCTAACTCTTCATCTTTTAATCTTTCTTCAGCTGTAGCATGTGAGAAATTTACTCTAACTACATTCATACCATTTTCAACTAATTTTTTAAAGACTTCCCAATCATGAGTTGCCGGTCCAATCCCACAAATCATCTTTGTTTTACGCATAAATTCACTCCTTCACGCTGTAGATTATACTACAAATTAATTATTAAAGTAAATAAAAAAGAAGACTTTTTACTAATCTTCTTTATATTTTATAAATTTTCTTCTTTTTAGCTACTAATTCATAAATTATAATAGTTAGAATACTTCCTCCCCCAATAATCATAAATGGTATGCTACTACCAGTATCAGGGTTTTCAACCTCTGTATTAGTATCTAAGGTACTGCCAACGTTTTGATTACCTTCAGCTGTATCGACCACATTACTAGACATACTAATAGTTTGAGTGGAATCACTAATATCAGTTATATCTCCTAATTTAGTAGTTTTTAAAGTTATTGTTCCATTAGTAGTAGAATCTTCTTTAACTTTAACTGTAAAAGAAGCTATTTCAAATGAGTCTGATTGTGAAGTTTCTGTTGTTAAACTAAAAATTCCGCCATTTGATGTTCCTGTCCAACTTGATACTACTGAAGTAGTTGTAAATTCTAGATTATCAGATAAAGTTACTGTTCCAGCAAAATCTTTAATTGATCCATCACTGACATCTCCCGCAATTGTACAAGTTACAGAGTCTCCGGGAAAAGCAGAAGCTGGAGTGCAGTTTAAATTTACACTGCCACTAATAGCAAAGGCTTTACTGGGAATAATTATTATAGCTAATGCAAATAAAAAATATAATGTTTTTTTCATAGTATTACCTCTATTCTTCATTACTTAGTATACCACAAAACAAATTTTTTATTATATAATTTTTAAGTTAGGATATAAAATAACTGTAAAGTATGATATTATTAGAACATGATAAAAAGAGGTGATAAGAGTGAGAAAGATTTTAATTAATGTATGTACCCCCTATATAACGTTTAATTATAAGGAATCATCAGAAAATGCTAATCTTTTACATACTAATATCATTTCTAGTAATGAACTAGCTTTTGGCGAAGAATATATTAAAGAAAATGCTTTAATTGTTTCATCATTTATTGAAGAAATTGTCAAGGAAAATGGCGTAAAAAAAATTAAAATTAAAGATCAAGACTTAGGGTTAATAATTTTAGATTTTTTTAGAAATACTAAGGAAATTGAAGAATTATATATAGAAGATAAAAATCCTCTTTCATTTGATTTATATATGAAAATAGTTAAATGTAAATATTTAAAAAAGGTTGATTGTCAGTGTGTTCCTAAATATATTTTAGAGCAACTAGATAAACATAAGATTGTGGTAGAGTCCCGTGATGAAATTATGTTTACAAGTTATTTTATGCAAAAAAACAATCTTATGAATTATGCTAAAATCTATTATAAAAACTATATTGTTATTGATAAAGAGTTAGATGATAATGACTTAACTGATTTAGATACTTTCTGTAAGATCAATAAATATTTAAAGAACATTCATTTAGAACTTTTTGATAAAGCTACTATAAATAAAGTTGTAGCAATGTGTTTTAAATATAACCATAAAAATATAAAAATTAATATTCATCAAAATATTAATGATATTAAAACAGTTGAATATTTAAAGAAAATAAATAAAAATTATTCTAAAAAATATCATATTAGTATTAAGTTAATTTATAGTGATGAATATGTAAGTAATAATTTATTCAGTCAATTAATTGTTAATAATATTAAAATGTGCTGTTTTATTATTTTAGGCATATTTGCTGTATTCTTTTTAGTAGTTGGCTATAATAATATTAAAGATTTAAGTAAAATTAAAAAGATAAATAATAATTTAGCAACAATTGTAGATGAAACTAAAGAAAATGTTTCTAATGTTAATAAAGTTGATGAAGATGGACAAACAAAAAAAGTAAGCGAGTTATATCTAAGCTTACTACAAGAAAATGCTGATACTAAAGGATGGTTAAAAATTAATAATACTACTATTGACTATCCAGTAGTTCAATCTAAAGATAATGAATATTATTTAAATCATGATTATGATAATAATAAAAATTATAATGGTTGGATATTTGCTGATTATCGAAATAATTTTGAGACTTTAGATGATAATACAATTATTTATGGTCATAATAAATATTTAAACCAGACGATGTTTGGAACTTTAGATAAAGTTTTAGATGAAGATTGGTTAAGTTTTGAAGAAAATAGAACGATTACTTTTAATACTTTGTATGAAGAACATACTTTCAAAATTTTTTCGGTCTATAAAGTTAATAATACCAACGATTACTTAATAACTTCTTTTAGTAGCGAAGATGCTTTTAAAAAATATTTGAATTTCGTAACAAAAAGAAGTATTAAAAATTTTAACGAAACAGTAACTCCAGAAGATAAGATTTTAACTTTATCTACCTGTGTTGATAAAAATAAACGCTTAGTTGTTCATGCTGTCATGATTAGATAAAGCGTTTATTTTTTTCTTAAAATATATATATATCATAGCCTAATCTTTTAAAAATTAAATGTCTTAATCCTTTCTTTTTTTGTTTACGAAATAATGGTTCTAATAATCTTTTAATTTTGCTAGCTTTGGAATTTAACTTAGTAATATCACGAGGACCGTTATATGGATTAGGAATAATTATTATCGCTATACCACCTGGGGCTATTTTTTGAGCTATTTTTTCACAAGTTTTTTCATATTCATCATCAACTATGTGTTCTAAAACATTATCAGCGTAGAAAATATCAATAGAATTATCGGGAACTTGATCTAAAGCATCATATAAATTATCTTCAACTCCTGTTATATTAAAATATTGTTGATTGAGACTTTTAGCCTCTTTTGATAAAAAAACATCACACCCTAAAATAGTTATTTTTTCATCCACAATACTTCTTAATAAATAGCCTGTACCTACTCCAGCTTCATAAAATAGCACTTGATCCTTTTTTTGATAAAACTCATCAATTATCTCTTCAACTAAGTCTATGGTAGCATTATTTACTCCATTATGATTATTTTTCGTAAATTTTCGTTTATAACGGGCAATAGTCATAATTTTTTCGTATGATTTTTGTAGATATAAATTTCTTTTCTTAGAAAAGGGAACTAATTTTTTTATTTCTTGTGCAAAATAAGTTTCTTCTTGATAATTTAATTGCTGCAACTGTTCAAAATTTAAAAGAGATAAATCGATTGTTTTTCCGTTAATATCGGTATACAAGTTATTCATCACATGCTCTCCTTTTTTTATCAATTATATATAAAATTCCATCTTCTAAAAGTCCATGTTTACGACGTATTTCGCGATTTTGAGGTGTTTTTAAAGTAAATTCTTGAACTTGCAAATTATATTTTTTAAGTCTAGTAGTTAGGTCTTTACCGTATATTCTTACATAGTTTTCATGCCCAAAATATTTTTTTCTATCAACTTTAGAAGTAATATTTTCATCTTCAAAAGTTTTAAAGTTGGTTATACATATAGGAACACTTAAAATTATCTGACCATTAGCTTTTAATATTCTTGTTAGTTCATGTAAAGCTTTTTTTTCATCTTCGATGTATTCTAAAAAATCATTACATATAATATAATCGAAAGTATTATCTTTAAATTTTATATTTGTTATATCAAAAAATGGTTCATTTTGATTTTTAAACGTCGTTACACTATAATAGTCTATTTTTTTATTATTTTTAAATTTCTTTTTTAATTCATTGCCGGCGTTAAGTTGTAATACAGCATTTTCTTTTTGGAATATGTCCGTAAATTGGATAATATAATAATATATTAGACGTTCTTTATCTAAAGAAAAACATACCGGGCATTTGTAATTTCGTCTTTTATCAAGACCAATTATTTTACGACTTATATCAGTAGGGATATTACCGCCATAAAGCATTCTTTTTAATTTACTGTTACATATATTACATTCGTATCTGGTTCCTTGATAGCGACGTCTGTTAATTTTTTTCCTTACTTCCCTAATTACATCAATATATAATGAACTTTGATAAAATTTATTTTGATATTTTTTAAGTATTTTTTTTAAAAACCTTTTTCGCGAAATTTTGGGAACATCATGCTCACTTCGACGAAATTTAGGATTCTCAGAAGCACTAGGTCCGAGTAACCCAACATCAGAGTAATTATAATTATTTTTCCATAAAATATATGTAAAAACCATTTGATCTCGTAATGTATTAGTTTTAATAAATTCATTCCACCATAAATTTAAAATTAAAGAAGCATTTTGATTATTTAAATCACAGACAATAAATGTCGCTTCAAATAAGCCAAATTTTTCAGGAAAGCCTTCTTTTTGATATCTTTTAACTAGTTTTTTTATATTTTTCCTATTACCGACATGGCTATATTTACAAGCCCTTGCCTCTTGATAAACATCATCTCTTTTGGAGTGATCATGCATAGCTAAACCTGTTTTGGCATTTGTTAAATAAAAACAATCTTCGATATCAGAAATTATTTTTATGCATCCATCAATATAAAGAGACAAATCATAATCTGGCAGTACTTCTTGAGGATGCATTTTGATGTATCTATTGATTAAAGTGGGATTATTATGAGCTTGTTGGATTATGTAGCGAGGAATTCTTTTAAATTGCCACACTTTTAAATCTTTAGCTACATCTTCTTCATCTGAAAAGACTATATAATCAACGTTTTTTGTTATTATAAGAGGATCTTCTAATTTGTCATATCTTCCTATAATACAAGTATAAACTACTTTTTTACCAGATTTTTTTTGTTTTTTTAGAACAATATCTTTGGTTATTTTAGGATACTTTATAAACCGATATATTACTAAATTGGAAAGCAGATAATATAGCTTAATAAATTCTAAGTTATGTATTAAGTTTTTTATTTTTTTATTTCTTCTTTTTCTTCTATAGGCTTTTGAATAATATAAATTTATATATTCAGCATTCATATTCTCAATTGCCCTTAAATACTGTTCTTTATGCATAATACCTCACCTTGTTGAATTATTATATCATATCAAGAAGTTAAAATATTTAATAACACAAAAAAAAGAAGAAAATTAGTTTTTGATAGCTCCTCTTTCGCATCTATTACCCCAAGCATCAATTAGTTTATTATCTTTTCTAATAGTTATTATTTCACAATGATTAGGACATTTATCACATTCGACTCCAATAGTAGTGAAATTTAAGTTAGTTATATTAAAATCAAAGTTAATTTCTTTTTCGTTTTGCGCTAAAATGGCTACTCCTAAAGCTCCCATTAAATGTCCATTTTCATCGACAATTACTTCTTTTTTTAATAAGCTCTCAAATGCTTTTTTTACGCCAATATTTTTACTTACTCCTCCTTGAAATATGATAGGAGATTTTATTTTTTTCCCTTTTCCGACATTATTTAAGTAATTTAAGGCAACACTTTTACAAAGGCCTGCAATTATATCTTCTTTTTTATAGCCCATTTGAGCTTTATGTACTAAATCTGATTCCGCAAAAACAGTGCATCTAGCTGCTATTTTGGTAGGATTAGTGCTAGTTAAAGCAATATTTCCAAAATCTTTTACATCAATATTTAAACGTTTCGCTTGACTTGATAAAAAAGATCCAGTCCCAGCTGCACATAAAGTATTCATCGCATAGTCTGTAACTATTTTATCTTCAACAAGAATAATTTTGGAATCTTGTCCACCTATTTCTAAAATTGTTTTAATATCAGGATATTTGGAAATTGTCCCAATAGCATGGGCAGTTATTTCATTTTTTATAATACTAGCATTTAATATAGTACCAATTAATTTCCGAGCACTACCGGTAGTACCCACACCTACTATTTGATACTTTTCTTTATCAAAATTTTTCTCTAATGATTTTAAAAGTCTTTTAACGGCATCAATAGGGTTTCCCTCAGTCCAAATATAATCACTATACAATATATCATTATTTTGATTTATAATAACACCTTTAGTAGAAATAGAACCAATATCTATACCTAAATAACATTTTTGCATTATTTTTTCCTTCTTTCTTTTAACATGTCAGCCAAAGCTTCTAAACGCGTTTTAATGCCTTCATCAGAAGTTTGAGAATCAAAAGAAAAGTAAATTATCGGCATTTTATTTTGCTTACAGATTTTATTTATAATCGGAATAGCTCCTATTTCCGGAGTACAACCAAAAGGTTTAATATGAACTATACCATCATAGTTTTTTTCTATTAAGTCAATTGTTCGGGCAACATTATCTAAACCATCAGCTCCTAGTTCGTAAGTAACATAATTACGGGCTTTTTTGAGAAGTTTTTTTAAATTAAATTGCTTTTTTATGAGAAGATAAGTTAAATTAGTATATCTTTTAATTTCAATATTGTATTTAGCTAAATTTTCTTCGATAAAATAAGATGAAAACTGTTCCATAGATGTATACAACTCCCCAATTACGCCTATTTTGAGACAGTTTTTAGGTTTATTTATAGGAAGAGATTTAAATAATTTTTTATATTTACGATATTTTTTTAATATGGATATTACCCCTTTACTTTTTTTAAAGTCACTTAGCATCCTTTTTTCTAAATTTTTAAAACTTTGAGATTTTACTTCAAAGCCAATATTTAAACGAATATAATTTTCTATTTTATCTAAGCAATTTATCATGAACATCGTAGTAGTTAAGTAATAAAGATATCTTATTTTACTTAATTTAGGATTTATACTTTTTAGAGCTTTATAGATTGTTTTAGGATTTAATTTAGCATCATCTAAAAAAGAAACAAATTTAAAATCATATCCTAAATCTTTTAATATTTGACATTGAACTTCACCGTAATAACCATATCGACAACCGCCTCCAGCTTGTAAGAGAATACTTGCTCCTTCTTCAAGACTTTCAATAAAGTTTCCTAAATTATATTTAAAAGGCAAGCAAACAAAATCGGGACTATACTTACTTCCTAGCTCTAAAGTTTTTTTGGTTATAGGTGGAGCTATTTTAATAGGATTTTTAGTAACATGAGACAAAAAGTAATAAATGGGAATACTATAATTTCCCAAATGAGGAAAACTAATTATATTGTTGGTCATTAGTACTCCTTTCTTTTTTATATTTTAAAATATCGATAAAACTTTCTAAGCGCGTTATGATACCAGTATCTGAAGCATTATTATCACAGGTTAAATATAAAATTGGTTTAGATTTAATTTTTCTAATAATAAGTTCATTACATAAAGAATCAGGGCCACAAGGAAATGTAGATATTAAAATTATACCGTCAATATGATTTAAAGTATCTTCAATAATTTTCATAAGTTCTTTATTATAAGTCCAATAGATACTGTGAGATATTGATGTGTTTACTTTTTCATCACCAGTAGTGATATCCGAACAAATAGCGGCGATTCTTTGACTTTCTAAATATTCTAATATCGGTTTACCGACAAAATCATCATAAAGATTATAAGAATGCGCCACTACTAAGATTTTTAGATGAGGACTTCTTAATTTCCTGGTTTCAAGTAAATATTTTTGACGTCTTTTTTCTTTTTCATATTTTTTTGCATTTTGATATGCTCTTAAAGTCTTAAAATAGGAAAAGCCGAGAGTTTTACCGATTTTTAAAAAGCCATCAAATTCGTATTCGTTATTTTCAACATCAACATTGTACATAAGTATTTTACAATCTTCAAAGGTATTTTTGACTAAATCATAAAGGACTAAAAAGTTTGTGCACATCTTTTCGTTTTTATTTAAACAAGCAACACGGGGAATAAAGAGGTAATCACATTTATTTTGAAGGTGATCCACATGTCCCATAAATATTTTTAAAGATAAACAAGCTTCATCAACTACATAAGAGCTTCCTTTATCAATAATTTCTTTATTTGTTTTAGGACTAATAACTGTTTTAATATTTAAGTTTGCAAAAAATTGTAACCATAAATCTTTATATTTATAAAATAATAAAGCTCTAGGTATGCCGACTATTAATTCCACTTATTTCATCTCCTCTTTTAAAGTATATTAGAGACGAAAAAAAATAAGACCTAAAGTCTTATTTTAAACAAATTCCCCTTTTTACGCGCATAACGATATAATCCTGTTGATCCACCTAATAAAGCTACAAGTGAAGATATTCCAATTACGCCAGTTTGAGGATTAATTATAGATTCTTCTTCTACGGTTACTTCCTCAACTACTTCTTCAGTTTCCTCAGTTATTTCTTCAGTCTCTTGAGTCTGTTCTGTTTCTTGTTTTTCCTCGTCTTCAAAATCACAAATTTCTTCAGCATACATTGTAATAACTTGAGTTTTTTCAGTATCTTTAACCACTATTTTCTTAGTAACGTTATTGGTAATATCTTTTATAGTATAATTTCCAGGTTCTAACCCATCGATAATGTGTTCCCCGTTTGAGGTCCAACTTTCAACAACTTTATTATAACTATTAAGTAATTGCATTCTAGCATTTTGAACGTATTCTAAAGTACAATTATCTTTGTATCTGATATTAACACTTATATTATAATCACTTGGTGTTGTTGGAACAGTAGGAACACTAGGAACCTCCGGAGTTGATTCTTCTGGTATAGTATAAATTACTGCTGGTGTTATAATCTGATAACTTGAATTACTTGGCACATACTTAGCTACTCTTTTATTTTCATCTATAGGTGCATTTTTGGCATTATTTGCTAAAGTCATAATAGCATTTTTAACTGTAGCTTGGAAATTATCTTTGGGAGTATATCCACTTATATCAAAGGAATTATCTTGAACTTGCCAAATTGCCATTTGGGTAATGTAATAATCATATTTTAAATCATCCATATTGGTATAGTCACGATCAAAACCGTTTTCAATAATATAACGAATTCTATTCATATTAGCAACTGAATCATAACTAGCTTTAGTGTAATTAATTGAGCCTTTAGGTGCTAGTGTATGATAAGTTAGACAGAAAACATAAGTTGCATTAAGATTAGCTGATTGGCCTTTTAAATATTTTAATTTAGGAGCCCAACCTGCTCTATCTCCTGTAAAATAAACTAATTCGTCTTTTAATTTTGCTGAATCATATGTGGCATTTATGCTAGCTGGAATTTGATTCTCATCAGCAATGTTAATTGTAGCGTACTTAGCTTCTGCTACTGTTATAGTGCAACAAAATGTTAGTATTAAAAACAATATTTTTTTCATAAAACCCCACCTCTTCGAACTTTAAATAAACCCTTTTCTTAAAATTCGTCGAGTATATTACTACTTTTTAATCTATTTGTCAAGCAATAATTAATGTCAGGGATGTACTTATATGTTTAATTTGTGATAATGTCTTAAGTGTTAACTTGCGAAAATGTCTCGATGTTATATAATACTCCACTGAGGTG
>CALVQP010000021.1 GCA_944358225.1 uncultured Bacilli bacterium | reverse complement strand
GTTGGTTTCAAAAACCTTATACGCATATGCAAGATCGCTATAATGTTGATGAAGAAGTATTAGATGCGGTTTATTTGGTGTTAATGAAAGGAATGCGCACTATGCCACTTTATATTGATGAACATGATTGTTTACCGGATATTGTAAATATTAGTATTAATAATGAATTAGTTGATGCTACAGAGCTAACAAATTATATAAAAGACGTTACCGTAATAACAAATGAATATGGATCTAACTATGTTTTTTATGATTTTGCCGATACTAACCAAGACCCTTTTGGATATACTAATGTAGCTTTAAAAGAACAATACAAAGATAATTGTTATAATTTTGAACAAGATTTATTGCCACTAATTACAAATAAAAATGCATATACTAGATAAGGTAGTAATAGTTGACAAGATAAATATCTTGTTTTATAATTCATGGCTATGAAGAACATATAAAGGATGATGAAATGAAAAATTTAGTTATTGTAGAATCTCCTAGTAAAAGTAAAACAATTGAAAAGTATTTAGGTAAAGATTTTAAGGTTATATCTTCAAAAGGACATGTTAGAGATTTAGCCACAAGTGGAAAGTTTGGGTTAGGTGTTGATGTAGAACATGATTTTAAACCTAATTATATTCCCATAAAGGGAAAGAAAAAGTTAATTACGGAAATGAAAAGAGACGTTAAAGATGCTGATAAAGTATATTTAGCTACAGACCCCGACCGTGAAGGGGAGGCTATTAGTTGGCATTTATATGATGCTTTAGGATTAAAAGAAAATGACTATGAGCGTGTGGTTTTTAATGAAATAACTAAAGATGTGGTTAAAGATGCTTTTAATCATCCTCGAAAAATAGATGATAATTTAGTTAAATCACAAGAAACTAGAAGAATAATAGATCGTATTATAGGTTTTCGTTTGTCCAAGTTAATGCAGTCAAAAACTGGTGGTAAAAGTGCGGGGAGAGTGCAAAGCGTCGCTTTAAAATTAATAGTTGATAGAGAAAGAGAAATACAAGCTTTTAAAGAAGAAGAATATTATACAATTGAGGCTATTTTTGAGGATTTTAAGGCTTATGCAGAAAAGTATAAGAATAAAAAATTAGAAATAAAAAGCAAAGAAGAAGCCGCTCTTATATTAAGTAAGTTGAATAAAGTCTTTAATATAACTGATATTGTTACTAAAGAAAAAAATAAAAAAGGAAAAATTCCTTTTAAAACATCAAGCTTACAAAAAGATGCCTCTTCTAAATTGGGGTTTGCTTCAGCTAAGACGATGAGTATAGCGCAAAAATTATATGAGGGAATAAATATTGGAAGTGAAACAACCGGTTTAATTACTTATATGCGTACCGATTCTGTTCGTCTTTCAGATGTTTTTGTAAATGAAGCTTTTGCGTATATAAAAGATACTTATGGTAAAGAATATGTAGGTGCAGTAAAGAAAGTAAAACAAAGTGAAAATACCCAGGATGCGCATGAGGGTATTAGACCAACTAGTATATTTAGAACTCCAGAGAGTGTAAAAAAATATTTGACTGCTGATGAATATAAATTATATAGTTTAATTTATTATCGTACTTTAGCTTCTTTAATGAAAGATGCCAAAGTAAAAGCAACTAGTGTAACTTTAGAAAATAATGATTACCTATTTAAAGCTACAGGTAGTATTTTAGTTTTTGATGGATACTTAAAAGTATATAGTCCTTATGAACAAAATGAAGATACTATTTTACCTGATTTTAGTAAATATCAAGATAAAAAAATAGAAGCTTTAGATATAAAAGAAGAACAGCATTTTACGAAACCACCGGCAAGATTTAGTGAAGCTAGTTTGATTGATGAAATGGAAAAACTAGGAATAGGTAGACCATCTACATATGCGCCAACTATGGAAACAATTAAGAAAAGAGCTTATGTGGTTTTAGAAAATAAAAAATTTGTGCCAACTAAAATAGGAATTGAAACAACTGATAAATTACAAGAGTTTTTTAGTAACATTATTAATGTAGAATATACGGCAAATATGGAACAGGATTTAGATGAAATAGCTTTGGCTAAAGAAGATAGTATTAAGGTATTAAGAGATTTTTATAATGTGTTTGAGCCAATTGTGGAAGATGCGTTTAAAAATATGGAAAAAAAGGAAGCTGAACAAACGGGAGAGATGTGTCCTGAATGTAATAGTCCTTTAGTTATTCGTAACGGTAGATATGGAGAATTTGTGGCTTGTTCTAATTATCCAGAATGCAAGTATATAAAAAAGGAAGAAACAACTTTAAAAGAGTTAATGCCATGTCCTAAGTGTGAGGGAAGTATCATTGAAAAGAAAACTCGCCGAGGAAAAATTTTTTATGGTTGTAATAAATATCCTAAGTGTGATTTTGCTACTTGGTATGAGCCTATAAATGAAAAGTGTCCAGAATGTGGAGCTATTTTAGTTAAAAAGAAAGATAAAATTAGTTGTCTTAATTGTGAATATGAAAAAGAAAATACGGAGTAAGAAGTTACTTCGTTTTATTTTTATGTTAGAATAATTATAAGGAAATGATAAGATGAAAGTAGAAGTTAAAGTTTTAATTTATAATATGATAAATAACTTTATCATAACGTTATTAAAAATTAGTGGAGGATTTATTTTTAGTTTGTCTTCTTTATTTGCTGATGGTTTGCATACTTTAAGTGATTTTTTAACAGATGTTTTAACATTAGTGGGAGTTAAACTAACTAAGAAAAAGGCAACTAAACATCACCCTTTTGGATTTGGAAAACTAGAGTATGTAACTAATATATTTGTAGGATTTATACTATTTGTTTTAGGAATATATATTATAGTTAATGCTTTTAGTAGTGATGGAGTAATTCCACCATTATCAGTATTAATTTTATTGATTATAGTATTTATTTTAAAATTGATGGCCGTTATTATTATGCGAGTATTAGGAAAAAAGGTTAATAATCAACTTTTAATTGTTTCTTATAAGGAGTCACTTGCTGATTTATACTCGACGATGGCTGTAGCCATAATAAGTGTGTTATTGCAATTTAAAAATAGATGGGCATTTTTAGAACATAGTGACTTAATAGGGTCTATTTTGATTGCTTTAGTCGTGTTTAAAACGGCTTTAAAAATTATTATTGATAATTCTTTAGCTGTAATTGGTGAGACTGATAATAATGAGCAGATTAAAGAAAAAGTTGGTTCTTATTTAAATAATTTTAAGGAAATAAAAAATTATAAAATGACTTTGATTAAATATGGAACTTATTATCATTTACAACTTGTTTTACAGTTGGATCCAAATCTTAGATTGAAAGAAGTAGTTAAATTAGAAAAAAAGGTCAAAAAGACAATTATATCTCATCGTCTTCTAACGATTAAATACGTTGATATATATGTAATGGATTAGATAAAAAAGATATATTAATTTAAGTAACTTTCAGCTTTACTATTAATTAAAATATCTTTAATTTCAAAAATAAAATCAGACATCTCTTTTTTTAGTTCTTCACACTCTTTATTTAATCCTTTTTTTCCAGAAGTATTACAAGTAAATTCGGAAGTATTTAAATTTAGGGTTCCTTCAATAAAGTTATCTTGATATTTATTATAAATATTATAACTACCGGTATATTTATTTTGATTAATTTCATACTGCAGAATGAAAGTGTTTTCATGATTATCAATTTTATTTTTTATTAGACGAGTAAAAGTATTATTTTCATAATTATAGGCAGTTTGGACACTAGTAGCATTTTCTTTAGTGTCATAGTTTTGATCCATTTGGAGATTTTGAAGTTCGCCACTTTTAACTTCGGCGTAATTATTTTCTAGTAAATAAGTTCTAATACGTTCATCTTTATTAAAAGATGTAACAATATTACCGATAATAATTATAATTAGAATAATAACTAATATAAATAAGTACCAATATTTTTTGAATATTTTTTTCATATGATCACCGTAAATATATTTTATCAAAAATATTTTAAAATTCCTATCGTATGTTATAATGTTTTTAAGATAGTGAGGTTTTAAAGATGGAGTTATGTACAGATTATCACTTTTTACAAGCTTTAGTGTATGTAAAATACTTTATCAATATCGGTTTAATTGTAATTCCCGTTATTTTACTTGTAGTCGGTTCTTATGATTGTTTTAAAGTGTTAATGAGTGGTAAAGCTGAAGATGCTAAAGCCAAAGCGTTATTATTTGCTAAGAGGATATGTGCAGTATTGATTATAATGTTATTGCCAGAATTTTTAACGACATTTACGAAATTAATTGGTAATGAATGGATTATGAAAGAAGCTAATTTATGTTTTGATGCTGCTACTAAAGATAATGTTGATAATTTGCGAAGTTTGGCTTTGAATAATGCTAAAAACAGTATTAATTCTTCTTTACAGGATTATACAGCAGAATATCAGTTGCAGTTGTATGAAAATTCACAAGGAGTTTCATCGTCTACAGCAAGTGCAACGGGGTCGGGTAGTTTTGCTAAGTATGAATTAACCTAAGAGCAATTAGAACTTTTAGCTTTAGTGGCGATTAATGAACAAGGAAGTTTAGAAGGAGCGGCGGCTGAAGCCTCTTTAATGGCTAATTTATTTGAATTACAAGGAGGAAGCTTTGGCGAGGGGGCTCAAGGACTAGTAAATTATGTGCAACAATCCGGTTGGTTTGCACCAGCTTCTTTTACACGGGCAAATGAAGTAAGTGATGAATTAAAAAGAGTAGTTAGAGCTGTTTTAGTCGAGGGAAAAAGAACACTTCCGGGTTATATAAATGAACATGATTATAATCCGACTCCGGGTGTTTCTGGAGATATTACTAGTGTTGAGGGACCGGTACCTTATGTTGCATTTGAAAGTGTGTTACAAAATCGTTGGGACTCGTTATATACCTTTTATTCTTATCCTACTAGCGGTAGTGATCCTTTTGGTTATACTAGTGAGGATGCCAGAACTCGTATTGGCGATGATTGTTATAATTTTGAAGATTTATAAGGAAGACATTGTACTTTCTTTTTTCTTACATTATAATAAATATGGTGATTTAGATGAAAAAAATAATCTTGGTTGATGGTAATAATTTAATGTTTCGAAGTTATTATGCGACAGCTTATACGGGAAATTTGATGAAAAATTCTAAAGGTTTTCCCACAAATGCTTTGTATGGCTTTGTAAATATGATGAATAAAATTATTGATGAGGAAAAGCCCTCATTAATAGCTGTAGCTTTTGATGTTGGTAAAAATTTTCGGAAAAATAAATATGAGGAATATAAAGCAGGAAGAAATGAAACTCCTGAGGATTTAAAAAAACAAATGCCTATAGCTCGTAAGATACTGGATGCAATGGGAATAAAACATTTTGAGTTAGAACCATATGAGGCAGATGATATAATCGGGACACTAGCAGCGATGGTTGATAAAAGTGATAATATGAAAGCAACTATTGTATCATCAGATAGGGACTTATTACAGCTAATAAGTGATGATGTTGAAGTAAAACTTCTAAAACAAAAAGGTTTTATTCGTTATAATAAAGAAAGTTTTTATAATGATTTTTTAATAAAGCCAATTAATATTATTGATTTAAAAGCTTTAGCAGGAGATTCATCTGATAATATTCCCGGAGTAAAAGGAGTAGGTGAAAAAACAGCATTAAGTTTACTCAAAGAATATAAGACTTTAGAAAATATATATGCTAATATAGATAAAATAAAAGGAAAACTACAAGAAAAATTAATAACTGATCAAAAACAAGCTTTTTTTAGTAAAGAATTAGCTACAATATATAAGGAAGTTCCTTTAGAAATAAGTGATTTAGAAAGTATCAAATATGAGGGGGCTAATGCTTCTTTAGAAGAAATTTATAGCGAGTTAGAATTTTATTCGCTAATGAAAAATCATACTAAAAAAAGAAATTTAAATAATGCTTATGTCATTTTAGAAAATATAAATGATTTAAAAATTGAAGATGAAGTAGTATCTTTTTATATTGAGTGTGATAATGAAAATTATCATATTGCCAATGTTTTAGGAATGGCTATAAGTGATAAAAATAATAATTATTTTATTAATAAAGAATTATTTAAAGATGTTTTTAAGTTTTTAGAAGATAAAATATTATATACCTATGATTTAAAAAAGAGTATTGTACTTTTAAATAAAATGAGAATATCTTTACATAATTGTATATATGATGCGATGATTGCTACTTCGATGCTTTATGATAATTTAAAAGATGATTTTGCTTACTATATGAATAACCAAGATGTTAGTGTTCCTTTTTATGAAGAGATTAGAAAAGCTAAATTTGATGAAATATTAGTTAAAGAAGAAACAGCCTTAAAATCCCGTTTTATTTTAGATAGTCATGACGATTATATTGAAAAATTAAAAACAGAAGATATGTATGATCTTTTTGCAAGTACAGAAATGCCTTTAATAAGAGTACTTGCGAAAATGGAAATATCAGGGGTTATGATAAAAGCTGATGTTTTAGAAAATATGTTAACAGAAATAAATGAAAAAATAGAAAATCTTTCTTTAGAAATATATGATTATGCAGGAGTGGAATTTAATATATCTTCACCAAGACAATTAGGAGACGTTTTATTTGCCCATTTAGGGTTGCCATATGGTAAAAGAAATCAAAAGGGATTTAAAACGGATGTTAAAGTTTTGCATAAGTTACAAGGATTGCATCCTATTATTGAACCAATTATGAAATATCGAGCTTTAACAAAATTAAAAAGTACATATATAGAAGGATTACCTAATTATATTTTAGAAGATAACAAAATTCATACTATTTATAATCAAACTTTGACACGAACAGGTAGACTTTCTTCAATGTATCCAAATTTACAAAATATTCCTACAAGAGATGAGGAAGGTAAAAAAATAAGAAAAGCTTTTATTCCTAGTAATGATATGTTTTTATCAGCCGATTATTCGCAAATTGAACTGAGAATACTTGCGCATATATCTGGGGCTAAAGAATTAATTAAGGCCTTTGTTGAAGGTAATGATATCCATCGCACAGTAGCAGCAGATATATTTGGTGTTTCAGAAAGTGAAGTTACTTCGAAAATGCGATCTACAGCAAAAGCGGTAATATTTGGGATCGTTTATGGAATCAGTGGGTTTGGACTGGGTGAAAATTTAAGTATTAATCCCAAAGAAGCTAAAGGTTTTATTGATAAATACTTAGAACTTTATCCTGGAGTGAAAAGATATATGGATGGTATTGTTAAAGAAGCTTATGAACAAGGTTATGTAACAACACTTTACAAAAGAAAAAGAAAGATCGAAGAGTTAAATTCTAAAGTATATCCTATTAGAAGTGCTGGTGAAAGAATTGCTTTAAATACACCAATTCAAGGAACTAGTGCCGATATAATAAAAAAAGCGATGGTAGCTATTGATAAAGAGTTTATGAAAGAAAATATTCAAAGTAAAATGTTATTACAAGTACATGATGAATTAATATTTGATGTTAAAGAAGAAGAAAAGGCAAAAGTAGAAAATATTGTAAAAACGATTATGGAAAATATTGTAAAATTAAATGTTCCTTTAAAAGTAAGTATGGAATACGGAAAAAATTGGTATGAAACAAAATAACAAATAGTAAGGGTGGTTAGTTTGCCAGAGATAGCAGAAGTAGAGACCGTGAGAAACACATTAAAAAAACAAATATTAAATAAAAAAATAAAAAAAGTAAATATAAGATATGCTAAAATGATTGAATCTGATTTAAAAGATTTTGTTTCTATTTTAGAAGGTAATGAATTTTTAGATATTAAAAGAAGAGGTAAGTGGTTAATATTTGAACTTCACGATCATTATTTACTAACCCATTTACGTATGGAAGGTAAGTTTTATTTAAAAAATGAAGAGTTATCTTTAGAAAAACACGAACATATTATATTTACTTTTGATGATAATACAGACTTAAGATATCATGATACAAGAAAATTTGGGAGAATGAATTTGATTAAAAAAGAAGATCTAGAAAATACAGAAGCAATAAAAAAACAAGGAGAGGAACCATTTAGTAAGAATTTAACTGCCATTTATTTAAAAGAAAAGTTTTCTAAAAAGAAATTACCTATTAAAACGGTTTTGTTAGATCAAACAATAATTAGTGGTTTAGGAAACATTTATGCTAATGAAGTATTATTTGCCGCTAAAATTAATCCTTTAAAAAAAGCTTGTGATTTATCGAATCAAGAATGTCAAAATATTGTTTTAGCTACTAATGAAATTATTGAAAGTGCTATAAAAATGGGTGGAACAACTATTAAAAGTTATACTTCATCTTTAGGAGTAACTGGTAGGTTTCAACAAAAGTTGATGGTTCATAAAAGAGAAAATGAGCCTTGTAAAGTTTGTAATGAAAAAATAGTGAATATTAAAATAGGTGGAAGAAGTACATATTATTGTCCTTTTTGTCAAAAGTAACAAAAATGTTAAATGAAGGCTAACTAAATTAAAATGGGTGATTATATGATTAATATAAAATTGAAAAATTAAATAAGGTTAGTTGAAAAAATCTAAGTCTATTAAGACAGTGAATTATTTAGATGATAGGGAAATATAATCCCTATTTTTTGTTTCGATACTAATAAGAACATTAAATCGTATCTTGATTGCAAGGCGTTTTTAAGTTATACTAATAGGAAGAATAGAAGGTGTTTTATGAAACATTACCTAAAGCTAATCTTACTTGTAATTTTGGTTGTTTTTGGTATTAATAAAGTTAGGGCTGCAGAGTGTTCTTATAAAGATCAAGCTCTTTTAAATAAAGAAGCAAGTAATGTTAAAATTACTTATCAATTAATAGAAGATGAAGAGGAAGAATATTTACAAATATTAATAACTAATTTAAATGAACATTTAACTTTGGAAATAAGTAATGATTATAATGATGAAATAATGAATTTTAGTATAAGTGATGCTAAAGAAGGTGTTATCTCTTTTAAAAATATTGCTTTATATAAAATGGTTACTTATAAGATAAATATTTATGGAGCTTATAACAGTTGTTCTAGAAATTTAATTATGACGAAAAATATTAGTATTCCTTATTTTAATATTTTTTATGACGGAAGCGTTTGTAAAAACATTCCTGATTATACGTATTGTCAAAAATTAGTAAAAACTAATATGTCAGCAGAGGATATGGCTAAAAAAATTAATGATTATTATCAAAAACAAGTTGCACCTAAAGAAGAAAAAAAAGAAGTAAAAACATCTTGGGTAAAAATAGTCTTATTAATAGTTTTAGGTATATTTGGTTTAGTTTTAGTGGCTTTAATAGTGCTTATAGGCATAAAAAGGAGGAATAAAAATGTTAAGAAAAAATAGATGTTTTATTTTCTTATTAATAGTTTTTATTATCTTTGCAAAAGATGTTAGTGCTGCTACAATTCCTCCGCTTGTGAATCATGAATATAATGGAACATGTGATAATGCTTGCGATGGTATGGCAATCACAGAAATTATAACTGATTATGCTTGTCGATTGGAACATACACAAGAAGGAGTTCCTTATTGTTCCTTAGCGCCTTTGGAAATTCATGATTTAACTCAAGAGGGTCGATCTAAAGTAGTTGATGGAGAAACCTATTATTATGTTTTAGATATGTTAACTTTTAATTATTATGATAATAAGGGCGGAAGGACTGATAGATATTCTAATAATACACTTTCATATGACTCAATAATGCAAACTATAAAAGATAGTGGACGTTTACTTGGCAATATTGACGAGTATGAGTTAGTGGATGTGTATCATTTAGGACAAAATAATTACACTTGGAATTTATATGATCATAATGGAAATAATCCTGATGGATTAGATATTCGCCATTTTATTGATGGATTTGATACATGGGTAAATCTTGGAACTGGAGTTAGTGGAAATGTTTTTTATCCACTGGATAATGCTACGTATGATAAAGATAATGGACAGATTAACTTAAGTCATAATTATAAAAATAACTTTAGAAATTTAGGAATTAATATTCAATATAATTCTAGTTATCCTAAGAGTTATCGTGTTTATAGTCCAATTATATATAAATTTAAAAGTAATGTTAAAAGATGTTATTACGATGAAGAAAATGATAAACTTTATAATGATGAGGGTAATGAAGTAAATTTTGAATCAAAAGTAGAACAAGAAGATTTTGTTAATAGATGTTTGTGTGATTTAAAATCAGATGGAACCAAGGCTGTAATAGGAGAAGGTACTCCTAAAAATACTGATTTATATAATAAATTGTTAAGTAAAATGACAGAAGAAACTAAGGATTATTTTAATTTGTATTGTAAACCACAGACTGAAATTCAAGAGCCGGATGTTTGTGAAGTTACCGTGGAAAATAAAGCTTGTGATGCAGATGGAAATACTTTTTCTATTGGCTATTTAAATGATGATTGTATTTTTAATGAAAAGAATATTAATAAGACAGTGTTAGATAATTCTACTGATAAAAATGATTTAACGTATGCTAAGAATGAATATTGTTCTTTAACTTGTGCAGAAAAGATTGATTTTGAATTACCAGAAATTGTAAGTGATCCAGTCGTTGCAGGGCAATATTGGATTTGGGATAAAGAAAAAATTAAGATTACAGGAACTAGAAAATGTCAATCAACAGTGGATGTAGAAAAATTTGAAACTGATACAAAAGCTGAGTTACAAGGGGAAATTAAAGATCGTATTGTAAATATTTATAATAAAAATACGGGAAATTCTGCGACTAATAGTAATGCTAATTATGGTCTTTCTCAACAACTTGGTGACTTGAAAGTAGCTTATGATGATTATAGTAATATTAATGATGCTAAGGCTAGAGCAGAAAATGTATGTGCAGTTTGTTTAAATTATGGCCAATATGGCTGTACTAATTATGGTTATAGTATAAAATACACATATGAATCAAATGTAACAGGAGAAGTATTTGAAAGATATGAAAGAAATAATGGCTCTTGTGAAACAACAGAGTATAAAAGTACTTCTAATAGTAAAAAGCCTAATGAATTAAAAACTGTTTTAGAAAGTAAATTTGCTAGTGTTAAAAATTCTTTACAAACTAAGATAAATAATGTTAATGCTTGTACCGATGAATTATTAAAAACAAATAATACTGGAATGAGTGCTTCTGTAAATGGGGCTGTGTATGAGTTTTCTCCTGATGTAGAATTTAGCTATGAAGATGAAAAATATAACGATTACTTTACTTCGAAAAAATTTATTAAAGAAATATCTCAAACTGAGTTTCAAACTTCAAATTTAAATGCTAATAAAGATGGTAGTGTTTCTTATATAGAAGATATAACTAGTGCTACTTTAGTGACGGAAAATTATTATACGAAAAAAGATAATAATTTAGTTTATAAAAAATCTAAAACATATTCTAATCCTTTGTATTTTTATATTCCTAATATTAAATTTAATACAGGAGTTTTAGATGCGAAAGCTGCCGGTAATAATCCTGAGAATTATCAAAATAATACGATAAGTGATAATACATCAGAAATAATTAATAGTATTAAAGCTGATGATAATTATTATTTTGGCAATATTTATCCAGTTTCTTTAAATGTTGGTTCAGGAAGATATAGTTATCAACTTCATATTACTAACTTGGGTGTTGGTAAAAATGGTAAAAATAATGGAAGTAATGGAAGGTTTAATCAAATGTTAGGAAATAATCCTTTAAAGTATATATGTTATTATGATGTAGAAAATGATGTAACGACGCCTTCTAAACCTAATTTTTTCTTTAGAAACATCTCGTTAAATAATTTTGATCCTAATAATAGAGAAACAAATGGAGAAATGGGAAAAAACTGGACGAATATAAAGGGGCAAAAAGCACAATGTGATATTGCAAAAGGTTCTTGGAATGAAGTAACTAGTAGTTGTTCTGATACCAATAACAATCCGGAGGATATATATAATGATCCAGAATACTCCTTTACTTTAACTCCACAAAATATTGCCAATATTAGAGAATATAATAAAAATAATAAATTTTCTGATTTTAAAATGAAAGCATATACAGGTCAAGTAAATGGGGATATGGAAAGTGATGTTCAAAATGTATGGTATACTAGCGATTTTCTAAAAACGGCAGTGGATAATGAATATGCTTCTAAAGCAACGTATGATACAGAATTTACCGGTTATAAAGAAGTAGATAAAAATAATTCACTGGGACCAGCTTGGAAATAATTTTGCTAATTTTAAGTAAATATAAAGTTGAAAAAAGTGTTTGTTTAAGTTATACTTTTTATAGAATATGGAAGGTGTAATAAATATGAAAGCTTTTAAATATTTTATATTTGCTTTTTTTGTATTTGTTGGAACTTTGTTACACGTTAGGGCAGATGAGAATTGTTCTTATAAAGATCAAGCGGCTTTAAATAAGGAAGCAAGCAATGTTAAAAAAAGTTATGAATTTATTAATGATGATCCTTTAAATAGACATTTTATGATATATATAACTAATATTACTGATAATTTAAGATTAGAAATTACTAATGATTATTTGGATAAGCAAAAACTTGAAGTTACGAGTGCAGATATGCAAAATGGAGTTTATACTATTGAAACTGATATTGCTAGTAGAAAAGTAACTTATACGATTAATATTTATTCTAAAAGTGATAAATGTTATAATCAAAAACTTTTAACAACGAGAGTTGTTACTCCAAGATATAATGAGTATAGTACTTCCTATATATGTGAACAAGTACCTGATTTTAAATATTGCGGAGAATTTTATGATACTTCAAAGCTAACATATTCCGAATTTTTAAAGAAAGGTGAAGAATATAAGTTAAAAAATGCAAAAGAAGAGGAAGTAGAAAAAAAAGGTTTTTTTGCTTCTATTTTAGCGTTTTTGAACAAATATAAATGGTATATAATTGGTGGTGTTTTATTAGCAGCTGCAATAACGTTTACTGTAATATTTATTCATAAAAAACGTTTAGAAAAAAGAGGACTAGTATGAAAAGAAAATCGATATTTATATTTTGTTTAATTATTCTTTGCTATTTTGTTGGATATCATAGTGTAACAGCTGCTATTGTTGGGGGAACCGGTTCGTTACAAGCAAACGGTGGTTCAGTCCCTTGTAGTACCGGAATTTGTTATACAACTTGTTTTGGCAGTAATTGCAAAAATAATCCAAATGATTTCACTCATATAGGATTAAGGTTTACTTTAATAGATAGAAACGAAGGAAGTCAACTTTCTGGAACTAAATCGGTAACCTTATTGACTGATACATTGCAAAGCCAATTAAATGTTTTAGGTGATTCGACAGTAGCTTTTATAGATCCGTCTGCAGCAGCTAAAATAAATATTACATCAAATAATTGGTATGATACTACGAAGGGTGCGACAATACAATCTGCAGCAGCTAAAGATATAATAGCAAAGGCTAGTTTTAACGATAATGAATTATCTTGGTATATTAATGAAAACTTTAGAGATGTTACGATAGATTCTAATATGGATGCAGACATAGTATATAATAAAATTTTTGGTGCAGATGGCTCTGGATATAATATAATTGAAAATTATAATAACGATATTATGGGAAATGTGTTTGGCGCAGGGAACAGCGATAAAGCAGTATTTGCTTATATTGTTAATGCTATGCTTGGGAAATCTAATTATAAAGACATTTCCCAAATCGATGCAGAAACTTTACCCAAGTTAAGAGATCGTAGTGCACTAATAGAAGTGCAAATTGTGGGATTAATGGATTTGGGCGTTGGTGGAAAGCGATATATATTATTTGGAACAAGTGGCGAATTAAAAGCTATGACTACACAGATTATAGCATCATATTGTAGTAGTGGAGGCTGTGGTTCTAGTGTTAAGACAACTGTTAATATGTTATTTAGGGTTAATCCTAGTAATAGGAAAGGTAATGCAGCCATTAGCCAAATGAATCGACAATTCTATGCAACAATAAGTGTAGCTAATAAAGCGCTAGGAAATGCTAGAACTTGTAAAAAAAGTGATTGGATAGAGGGCGATCAATATAGCTGCGGAGTTGGTATTATCGATATAACTTCACTGACAGATTCTCCAACATGCACTATTGTAACAGAAGATGATAGGAGAATTTATTATGGATTAAATGGTGAGGATTTAAGTCTTTCATCAGATAAACCAGCTGAAGCATTTATAAATGACTGTGCTTGTGATGTTAATTCAAAAACTGTAAAAAATTCAGGAGTGATGTTTGAAAGATATTCTTTTTTGAAGTCTGAAAATCTAGCTTACTATAATGAGTGGTGTACAAATAGTACTATTCCTGATGGAAGTGATCCAGGTAGTAGAAGATGTGAGCCTAATTTAGATATTGATACTTGTAATAATGGTACAGAGTATACAATTGGAGATGATCCTGATTGCGTTTTTTCACCGGAGAATATAAATAATGTGGTTTATGATACATCTAGTTCTTATATGCCAGACAGTAAAAAATATACTTATGCAACAAATGAGTTTTGTTCTCAAACTTGTGCCGAAGAAATAACTTTAAAAATGCCTGATAAGATGGACGTTATTGCTGGGCAATATTGGACTTGGAAACCAGAAAATATTACTTTAATTGGGACAAGGACTTGTCAAGCCACTGTAGATATTGCTCGTTTTGATAAAGAAGCGACTAGTACTCTTTCGGGTGATAGAAAATCCAGAATTAAAAATATTTATCAAAATGGTCAAAAGAAGACTAATACTAATGAAAGTTATGGTCTAGTACAGCAAACTGAAGATTTAAAAGCTGCGTATGACGATTATTTAGATTCTAACAAAGATCGCGATAAAAATACGTCGGTTAATGGAAAATATGCAGCGCAAAGGGTTTGGATTAATAGACCTTGTTCATATGGTTGGGGTAATTGCGGATATTATGTGTATTACTATTGTACTGAGTATCAATATACCTCTCCTGTAACTGATGAAGTTTTTACACGATATGAAGATGAAAGATCTGCGTGTCCTAGTACTGTGAACGTTTCTAATACTTATAAAAACTCTAGTGGGCAAACTTTTGCCGAGGCTAGAAGTGTTATAAAAGAAATATTTGATGAAAAAGTTAGTCAATTAAATTCCAATATAGATGATGTTAATGAATGTGCTAGAGCTTTACAAGAAAGAACTACCGAAACTTATAATTTTAATCCTACAGTGTCATTTGCTTATGATGATGCGCAATATGATGGATACTTTGGAGGTAATACAGCTACATATAGCGGTAATAAAACTTTTACACCTACTAGAGTCGGTGGTAATACAATTTATACCAATGAAGGTAGCTTTAGCAATGCTAGCTTGTCTTATGCAAATACAATTGATGGATCAAAGGTAGGACATAGCTATTCTGCAGGAAAAAGTGATAAGGTAACTACCAAAGTAAAAATCAATTATTCAAGTTCTGTTTATTTTTACCTGACCAAAACTAATTTTAATACAGGAGTTGTAATAGGTGGAACTCAAGATGAAGCGACGAGTGAGGATAATTATTCGATAGGTAATAATACGTATCCTGTATCTTTGAGTGCTTCGGGTGATAATAATAAGTATCATTTATATATATCTAACTTGGGTGTTTATGGTAATGGGAGAAGTGGTTCCGGAAGATTTAATAAAGAATTAGGAAATAAAGCGTTAGATTATTTGTGTTATTATAATATTAAAAATGATGTAACATCTCCTTCAAAACCAGAGTTTTTCTTTAGAAATGTTTCTTTAAATAATTTTGACCCTAATGATAGAAAAACAAATGGGGAAATGGGAAAAAATTGGACAAGCACAAAAGGACGTAGAACACAATGTGAAATAGAAGGAAAAGTTTGGGATGAAGTAAATGATACTTGTAAAGAGGATGCACGCTTAAATAATCCTGAGAAGATATATGAAGAACCTGAATATTCGTTTACTTTAACTCCGGAAAATATAGCTAATATTAAAAGATATAATGATGTATATGATTTTGGTAATTTTAGAATGAGAAAGGTAGGATCAAGTGTTCTTGATGAAAATGGTTATGATTTGAGTGAAGGACTTTGGTATACAAGTGATTTTATTAGAGTATCAACAGAATGTAGTAATTGCTTTACAGTAAATAATGATATTGAAAATAAAGTAACTTGGACTAAATGGACTGAAGAGGTTGAAAAACTATCGGGTACTGGACCGGCATGGAAGTAGGGGTGAGATAAAAAATGAAGGAAGCTTATTGGGGTTATTGGTTGATTCTTTTAGGGATTTTTGTTATAGTTATTATGATGCTAATAAATAGTCTAACGACGACGACGACTAAAGATTATTACATGATTAAGGAAGTCACGGAAGCGGCGATGGTGGATGCTGTTGACTATGGTTATTATCGAGATTATGGGGAACTTAGGATTAATAAAGAAAAGTTTGTAGAAAATTTTTTAAGAAGATTTAGTGAAACTGCAAATGGAAATAAAACTTATGATATTGATTTTTATGATTTATATGAGGCTCCACCAAAAGTTAGCGTTAAAGTAACAACGAAAACTGGAAATTTTCAAGTAACAACTGATAGTAGTGCTAATTATGACATAGTAAATAAGATTGATGCGGTATTAGAAATGAATGAAAGTAGTCAAGAGGAGGAATAAAAATGGGTAACTTAGCTAATACATTAAAAAGATTTTTAAGTAATAAGAATACGGTAACTATATTGGGAGTAATTTTAGGAATAGTAGTTTTAATTGCAATATTTGGAT
>CALVQP010000020.1 GCA_944358225.1 uncultured Bacilli bacterium | reverse complement strand
TGGTGCCGATAAAGTTAGTGCTGCAGTATTATCAGGTGATGTAGAAATAGGCTTTTGTGGTCCAGAAAGTTCGATTTATGTATATAACGGAAATGAAAAAGATTATATTCAATCTTTTGCCGGACTCACCAAAAGAGATGGTCAATTTATTTTAAGTCGTACTAATGATAAAGATTTTTCCATGGAAGATTTAATCGGAAAAGAAGTATTAGTTGGTCGAACTGGGGGAATGCCAGCTTTAAATTTTGAAAATGCTGTAATTAATAGTAACATTGATAAAAACGAAATTAATATGAATACTAGTGTAGAATTTGCTGCGTTATCTGGTTCTTTTATTGGTGGAGTTGGCGATTATGTTAATCTTTTTGAACCTAATGCTACAAAACTAGAACAAGAAGGATATGGCTATGTTGTTGGTTCAATTGGTTTACTTTCAGGAGAGGTACCTTACACTGCTTTTAATGCTAAAAAAAGCTATATTAAAGATAATGAAGAGCTAATAAAAAGCTTTACCAAAGCAATTGATAAAGGATTAAAATTCGTTAATGATAACAATGCCGAAGAAATTGCTAAAAGCATCATAAATCAGTTTCCAGATACTTCTTTACAAGATGCTACAACAATTGTAAAAAGATATAAAGATAGTGATTCGTGGTTAGAAAGTCCGTATATTAGTGAAGAAAGTTTTAATAATTTAGAAGATATTATGATTAATGCTGGTCAAATCGAAAAATACGTTCCATACACTGATTTAATCAATAATTTTTATGAAAAATAATATTTTATTAAAAATTAATAATATCAGTAAAACTTACTTTACCCCTAATGAAGAAATAAAAGCCATTGATAATATATCTTTAGACATAAAACAAGGCGAATTTATTGTTATTGTTGGCTCAAGTGGGTGTGGTAAATCCACACTCCTTTCTATATTAGCCGGATTAGAAAATCAAACCCAAGGAGAAATAAAATTTAACAAAAATGATTTTACTGTAGGTTATATGCTTCAACAAGATGCCTTATTTGACTGGTTAAACATTTTAGATAATGCTCTTTTAGGTTTAAAAATTCAAAAAGAAGATAATTTAGATAATATTAATTATGTAAAACAATTGCTAAAAACATATGATTTAGAAGATTTTATGTATAAATATCCTAAAGAGTTATCAGGTGGTATGAAACAAAGAGTTGTATGAATGTTGTGTAGACACAAGGTAATAATTAAGTAAAGAACTTATAACTAAAATATAGAAAAAAGAGGAGCAAATATGTTGTTAGATTGTAATACAAATAAAGTAATTGATTTATTAGATATGTTTGATGATTTGAAGAACATTGATAAAATTAGACTTGCAATATACCTTTTAGAAAATAACGATTTTGTTGTTAATTTTAATATTAGGGATATGATTATTCTATTTAAAGAAATATTAAATAAATTAGATCCAAATTATAGCAAAACTATTGTTAATTTTGCTAAATACAAGCACTTGTTATTTTTATCAGCCAAGTATTTAGAATTAGATATAGAAGAAAAGAAAAAATTCACTATTGAGATGTTATTCAATATTTATGAAACTGATTTTAAAGATAAACATATAAATAAAGAGGTTAGTAATCATTTATATGTCTATGATTATTGTTATTCATTATTAAATAGATAAAATTAAATCCTAGTAGTCAAACGACTACTAGGATTTTTTGTTGTATTCATATCAATATGTTTGAATCTATCATACAAATCGAAATTTATTGTTATCACTTAAATAATAGTGAATTTATTTAAAATCTCTTTTATTTTATTATATTTAATCAACATAAGTTAATTGCAATTTTTCAGTATTGCATTTACTATTTTGACAATATTTAATTTCTAATTTAATGCTATTTTTAAAATTTTCTTTTGTAGTTTCTAAAAAAGAATCAGACTCCCCAATAATATCTCCATTTTGATCTATTTCACCCAATTTTCCATTTTCTTCTATAACAATATTCATATATTCTTTTTTTGTTAAATCTGCTTTACCAAAATCATTTCCATATAATAATTTATCGTTAAAATATAGATTAACCAAATATGTTGTTGCAGAACTCATATTATCCTTTAGTTTAAAATTGCTAATTAGTAACTCTCTTTCATTACCATTATAATATACTTTCCCTGTTTCAAAATAAAAATGCTCTGATTCACCTATGAATTTATAAGTATAATTATCAGAATATTGATGTTGCAAATCCTCTTTATATTTAATATTACTATCAGTATTTGAACATCCAGTTAATAGTAATGGTAGTATACTAATTAAACATATTATTTTATTCTTCATAATTAAATCACTCCTTAAAATTTATTAATTAAATCTAAAACCAGTTTTACCATTTTTACCAACATATCTAGGAAGACTATAATTAGGATTGTCTAAAGAAAAACTGATTTGTTCCTCTTGACAATAAAGTATATAATCTTCTCCGTCTGGAAACAAATAAACCACTTCAATTCTTTTTAGATTTTTATAACAAGTATTTAAATCTATTTTTCCCTCTAAATTAAACATATTTTCTTCTTGTTCTTGTAATAAACTTATAATATGTTCTTTATTATCATTATTTATTTTTAAGTATATGTAATCTTGTATTTTCCCACAAAATAGTAATATATTGAATATAATAAATAATAGTAATAAAAATGCTAATAATACTAAAATTCTATAAATTATTTTCTTCATAGTAGACTTCCTAATAATACATACATTTTTTATTTTCAAGAGAACATTTTACTTTCTGACCTTCAGCAATAGTATCATCATTTTTTACATAAGAAAATAAATAGATATATTCATCATCAACATTATTTACAAATAAATGTAATTGACTGATATTCGGTACATCTTTGTAATTTAATTCAATATATGATTTTTTTACTTCTTTATTGTCAAGTTCATATTGAATTATATTTGCTTTTCTACCTGTACAATGAATATAAAAACTACCATCTTTAAAATAAGCTGTTTCATTACCTATATCACAATTAGTTATTTTTTCCAAAACATAATACTTTGAATTTTTTTCTAAAAGTATTACATTATCAGCATAAGTAGGATTATTTCCCTTAAAACCTACTAATAAATATTTATTTTTTTTATGAGTGACTTGCTTGTATGTTAATCTTTCATTTTCTGGAATCATATTGTATTCTTCCAGATTTGAAATAGAACTTTTAAAATCTAAAAATTCAATTAACTTGTAACTCCCAAAAATAAATAAAAACATTAAAATTAATAGGGTCACAATAATTAAATTTTTCTTTTTCATATTTACCCCCAATTTATATATCCCTTATCTTCAAAGTTGTTGCATTTTAAATAAATTTTGTAATAAATTTTACAATCTCTTTGATGCTCTAACTTATCTTTATATTCTGTTCTTATGTCCACATATACATCACAATATGATTTATTATCTACATCTAATAATTGCTCTTTCTTTATATAACCATTATTTATTAAAAATGATGAATTATAGTGTGTACCTGATAAATCTTTAAAACCATCAGATATTTCACAATTAGGATACATAGCATTTATATTCCACTCTACTGCTGTTTTTACATTCTTTCTTATTTCAGTATATCTTTGTTGCTCTCTGTTTTCTTTGTCTTTTTTATACTTATTATGCAATATTAAACTTATGGCAACACATAAACAAACTAAAATTATCATTGCAACTATTATTTTCTTTTTCTTCATAAAATATCTCACTTTCAAACTTACTATTTGTCGTTAAGATTATTATACTACAAAAAAAGCAAAATCTAAATGATCCTACTTCTATTCCTCAAAAAATTTATCTATTCTAACACCTAATATTATAGAAATTTTGTATAAAGTCATAAGTGATATATTATTTCTATCATTTGCTGACTCAATACGTTTTAAATGATTAACTGATACATCTAATATTTCTGCTAGATCCATCAATCTCACACCTTTTTCATTTCTATATTTTTTGATGTTTTGACAGATAACAGCCTTAATGTTCTCATTAAAGTCAGCATACTGATTCAAAATATCACTCTCCTAAATAAAATTATAGAAGAAAAAAATTTATAAATAAGCAACCTTTTGTGCCTAAAAATTCAATATTGTGTTATACTTATATGGTAGTGACTTCACTACAATACGAAAGGAGCGTTTATGGAACAAAATACCATAATCAATCAAGTAGTAAACCAAGCATATAATGATTTAACAGGGCTAGTAGATCTTAAAATTACTGCATTAGGTGGATATTTTGGAATGATAATCCACGAGAACAAATTTGAAGAACTTGTACAATATGCAGACGAAATAATCAATAATCTATATACAAAATTTTGTAATGTTCTTTCAGAAAGTATAACTGATGATGATATGGAGTTTATTATTTACAAATCATTTTGTTACAATAATCCAAATGAAACTTTAGTTGAAGATTGTTTTAAAATAGTTAATAATGATATTAAAAAACAAAGTAGTGAAAAAGAATCTACTTTGTTAGAATCTCTTGATTCACTAAAATCAAAATATAGTGAAGAAGATATTTCAAAATCATTAGATACAATATTTGATATTTTATTAGATTATTATAGTATTATTAGGATTCCAAAACACTGAATCTATTTTTTCTCTATTACAATATCTATATCAAATTCTTTGGCTATAGTTTTTAAGACTTCTACTCCATAATTGACTGTACCTGCTTCGTATTGTTCTATCGTTCGCTTTGATTTTCCAATACGTTTGGCAAAGTCTTTTTGAGTAAGACTAGTCCATTCACGTATAATTCTAATAGCCTCGCCTTTGGTATAATCTTTCATATTAAGTCTCATTGCTACCACCATTATAAATTTTATCAGTTAAATCATCAAAATAGCCTAAATTCACTATCTCATAGTGATAATATGTTCAATTATAAAAATAATATACGAAAGTTAAATTATGTATGCAAAAAGGAGCAAAAATCTTGCTCCTTTTCAATTTGTGACACTTATGACACTTGTTTTTGGGTGGGATACACCCATTTTTTCCTGTCATTCCTGTCATTATCTTTTTCTATTGAATGTTTTTTCGACAAGTTCCTTTGTTTCTTTATTGGCATTATAAACGGCTAAATAATTAAATAAAACTGCAATAGTTAGTAATACATACATAATCCATATAACATAGATATTTGCCTTAATGCTCTCATCTAAAAACTCACAAAATAATACAGATAAATATAGTAATCCACTTAAAACAATGGATACTGCTGTTACATCATTAAATGATCGGTTTATTGTACTTGACTTATGTTTATCGACATTTCTACCTACTTTACTCCAAAGCCAAACATATAACACTTCAAATAAAAGCATTAAAGTAACAAAAATCCAATACCAAGCATACAAAAAGTTATTTTTTAAAACTACACTTAATATAGCAAACACTAGCAATAAAATATTTATAATAATTGCACCTATACTAATCTTCTTGTTTCTTTTTATCATTTTCAACTGCCTCCTTTCTTCTAGCACTATTTAGAACATTGACAATTTCTTTTGCTGTTTCAATTTGATACTCAGTATCTTCAATTGTTTGTGAAATTATCTCTTTTTCGGAATCGGACAACTTTTCTTTATCTAGTCTTTCTTTAAAATTAGCCACTAATTCTTCCCAATTTTTAATCATTGATGAAGTATTCAAAATGGCATCTACAATTTGATCTCCTTTTAAATGTTCATAGTAGTTAATTAAAAAAGGATTTAAAGAAGTTACTTGAAAGCCAAGCCCTGCAGCATACATTAAATCATTGTAGTTTATTCCAATATGTGTACTAATCTTTCTTAATGTTTTAGGATTTGGTATTTCTCTTTGTCCTGATTCAATTCTAGCAAGTTCAGTATCACTTATTTTAGCAATTCTAGCAAGTTCCCTTTTAGATAATCCCTTTTCTTCTCTTGCTCGAGCAATCATTTGTCCAACAGTTTCATTATTATCTTTCATACGAATAAAACTCCTTTCGCAATATAAATATAACACATTTTAATTCTTTTTGCAACTTTTTAGTTATTTTTTATTAAAATATGCAACTTTTTTATTGACAAACATTTTTTATTATTATAAAATTAACTTAAAGGTTGCAATTTTAATTATTTTACAACCTTAATAGTTCTTTGACAATTAAATAGAGTTGGAAATCGCCGATATGCCGACTCGTTAAACAAATGCAAGGCAAAAATACCTCTATTGGCACGAGAGTTGTAGATTAACTAAAATCTTCGTTACATATATGGCTAATAACTATATATACATCCTAAAAGGGAGTTGTTGGTAACACTAAAACCATCATTATAAGAAAAGAAAGCGAGGTAAAAGATGAATGCAAAAGAAACACTAGAACTAATATCTAAAAATTGGTGTAATGTTAACGATTTAATGAGATTAACAGGATTAAGCAAAAGTTCAGCATTAAGACTTAAAAGAAAAATAAAAGAATATTTAAATTATGAATTACACACAGTAGATCTACCTATGAATATCGTTGTTGATTATTTAAAAATAGATATTAACTATTTAAAGAATTTAGCAACTAGAAAGGAGGAAACAAATGAAAACAATAAGTGAAATGAGAAAAAAATTTACAAAAAAAGATTTCATAGTTGATAACCTAATGAAATCTAATGGATTATATTGTCTTGTTGCTAGACCAAAAGTTGGCAAGTCATTGTTGGCACTTCAACTTGCTAACTCTATTGCAACAGGCACAACATTTTTAGGATTAAGAACAAATCCATCTCCTGTCTTATATATTAGCACAGAAATGAATTTTTCACAAATTTTAGATAGAATTGATAAGATGAAATTAGAATTTAATGATGATAATTTTAGATTAAAAGAACAGGAAATGAATGAAAGAAAATTAAATTTAATGGATTTACAAATAGAATTTCAAGAATTTTCAAACGATTTAAAAGGGAGATTTGTTGTCATAGATATGTTTAGTGGAATTGATTTAAACAATGGTTATGACTTAAATAATTATCAAGATATGGGACAAGTTGTGATTCCTAAATTTAGAGAATTATGTAAAAAATATAACTTTACTATTCTTCTAATTCATCATTTAAATAAGAATAATACTTCTTTAGGTAGCACTGCTATTGATGGATCAGTTGATGGAAAAATTACTTTAAAACAAGATTCAAACTTGAAAAATAAAATTATTTTTAATTATGAAAGTAGAGATTATGAGGGATTGGATTTAGTTCTAAAAAGGAATGATAATTTGTTATTTGAACTATCAGAAGTTGAAAGTGATGACTTAAATTATAATGTATTAACTTTTCTAAATTATGCAATTAAACAACAAGATTTTTCATTTACTGTAAGCGAGATAACAAGTAAATTAAATTTACAAATTACTCCATCAGCCTTTGGAAAATTATTAAGTAATAATATAAATAATTTAGAAAAAGAGGGACTTCATATTGAAAAAAAAAGGTCTGGTAATGAAAGATTATATGTCGCACATTATGAAGAACCTAATTACGAAAATGAATAATTTTCGTAAAAGTTTTTGTAACTTTTTTCTAAAAAGTTAGTAAAAAATGAACGAGGCACGTTTTGTTTTCGGTACGAAAATGAAAGTGGCGATAGTGAATATTTTTACAATTATAAAAGGTGCTACCCTTTTATAATTCATTAAATAATGAGTACCTAGTAGGTGCTTATTATTTAATCTTGTTTATTAGCATTTGCCTTTACGTTAGTTTAGGCATTTGCGATTAAACAAGCAAGGGGTTATTAGGGAACTCCCTAATCTCACGTGGGCTATGCCCTAGTGAGATAGGTCAATAATTGACCTCTACCCTAAAGACGCAATAGCAAAGGAGGGATTAAATGTATGCTGGAAATCAAGTATTAAGATTTGAAAGTAAATATAAATCAGCAGATTTAGGTGGGCTTGGAGTAGAACTTACGAAAAGAAAAGGTACAGGTAATTACGATCAAGAAAGAACAATTTTTAATTATAGTTATGTACCTCTATCTAAACCAACTCTACAAGAACAAGTCTATTCTAAATTGAAAGATAATAAAATATATTATAATGATAGCAAGAATACCAATTTACTAAATGGTGCTATCGTTACAAGTGGAAAAGAATTTTTTCAAAGTTTGGGAATGAAGTTTAAAGATAGTAATAGAGTTCATCAAGTCGGTAAGGATAAAGGTAACCCTATTCTAGTACCTGATATCAAAAATGAAGAAGATATACCTGAGAGAGTTAAAGCATTTTTCAATGATAGTTATAACTTTTTAGAAAATCTTGTTGGAAAAGAGAATGTAGTTTATGCACAAGTTCACTATGATGAAGATACTCCACACTTACACTTTTATTTTATGCCTATCGTTAATGAGGTTAAAAGAAAAGTATTTGAAACTGATACAAATGGAAATATAGTTTATCGTGAAGGAATAGATAAAAAAGGAAATAAAAAAATGTATCCAGTCCAAAAGAAAGATAAAAATGGAAAAAACCTTTTTAAGACTGAAACAGGAAAATTCCTAAATTGAGATCAGTTTTGGAAAACACTAGGTGGCAAAACATCTTATGCAAAAATTCAAGATGATTATAATAAATATATTACTGAAAAAGGATATAATCTCTTTCGTGGAAATATTGGAGATAACAAACATCATAAAACGAAAGCAGAAAAAGAAATCGAAGATTTAAATGAACAAATTAGTGAAATGAAAATTGAATTTGAAAAAAATAAGAAATTAAATGAAATCGAATTACAAACTTCAAAAGAAATATCTGAATTAAATACAAATGAAATCTTAAATCCTATAAAAAGAAAAGTTATAGGGTATAAAGATGAAGATATTACTAATTTAATTGATTATTCTAAACAAATACAAAAGGAAAATTCTAATAATAAAAATGTAATTAAGAAAAAAGATGTACTACTAGAAGAACTCACACAAGAACTTGGAAATCTTCAATGTGAAAATGATAAATTAAAAGATGGTAGAGCCATTAAAGAAAGAGACACTAAAATTTATGAACAAGAGCAAACTATCTCTAAACAAAAAACAATTATAAAAGAAAAAAATTCTATTATTGAAAAATTAGAATCGACAGTTAATGAATTACAAGAAACACTCGCTAACTTTAAAGCAAAAATGTTTAATTTTTGCGATAAGGTTTGTAGAGCATTAGGTCATAAAATAGGTATTCATTATAAAAAAAATGATGAAATAAATTATGATGATATGGAATACTATGCAAATGGTGTTAATCGTAAATATGAACGTTCTGAAAAAGATAAATCAGATGATATGGAAATAAGTATGTAATGAAATAACTCTTAATATTTTAATAAAAAGAATTTGTAACCTTAAAGAAATCAAAAATTGTATAAATATTAAATAGAAAAATAAAATTAACCTTTTAAAATTAAATGTACCAAAAAATATTATTTTAAATTAAGTAGTGATTGGAGGATTGATAATATGAAGAAAAAAATACAAAAAATTGATTACAAATATCTTTTTATCTCTCAAACTTAATTCTATTTTGAAAGGGGTAAATAGATGCAATATAATGTTATTGATATTGTAGATGATGAGATAACTGATGCTAAATTAAAAGAGATTATTAACAAAAAGTTGTATAAAATAATTGAATTTATGGAGTTTAATGTTAATACAGCTAAATAAATGTTATAATAGTATTGGTTATAAGTTTAACTTTAAACTTAATTATTGCCTTTGTATTGGAGGTAATAGTTATGAATGAAATGGAGTGTGTTGAGAGTAAGAAAGTATTAAGAGTTGGTATTTACGAAAGATTATCTGATGAAGATAAAGACAAAACAAATAAAGAAGATGATAGCGAATCTATAAAGAATCAACGACATCTTCTTATGGAAGAAGTTAACAAAAGAGAAGAATTTGTATTAGTTGATGAATATTGTGATGAAGATTTATCAGGTGCTGGAACTTATAGACCTGAATTTGAAAGACTTATTAGAGATTGTGAAAATGGAAAGATTGATGTTGTTTTATGTAAAAGTCAATCAAGATTTTCAAGAGATATGGAAATTATAGAAAAATATCTTCATAATAAGTTTATTGAATGGGGAGTTAGATTTATAAGTCTTGCTGATAATGCTGATACTGCAAATAAAGGTAATAAGAAATCAAGACAAATAAATGGACTTGTAAATGAATGGTATTTAGAAGATGTATCTAATAATATTAGAAGTGCTTTTAATGCTAAAATGAAACAAGGAGAATTTATTTCTCCTTTTGCCTCATTTGGCTATGAAATTTCTAAAGAAGATAATAATAAATTAGTTATAGATCCTGTGGCTGCTGAAATCGTTAAAGATATTTTCGACTTATATTTAACAGGATTAGGATTTACAGGCATAGCAAAATATTTAAATAGCAAAAATATACCTTGTCCTTCCTTTTATAAATACCAAAAAGGGATTAAATTAAATGTCATTAGTAATAGGCCTAGAGAAAAGATTAAATGGTCTACAAATGCCATTAAAACCATTCTAAAAAATGAATTATATTTAGGACATCTAATCCAAGGAAAAAGAACTACTATTAGTTATAAAAATCATAAAATTAAGCAAAAAGATAAAAAAGAATGGATAAAAATTGAAAATACTCACGAGGCTATTATTGATGAAGAAACATTTAATAAAGTACAAGTTGCTATGAAAGAAAGAACTAAACCTGTAAAAGCAACAGGAGTTGTACATCTCTTTTCTGGTAAAGTATTTTGTCTTGAATGTAAACACTATATGAGAAAAAAGAACTCTAGTAGGCACGAATATTTAGTTTGTTCAGGTAATCGTGATGGATATGATGATTGTATCAATAAATCGGCTATAAGGTATGATGCACTTGAAAATGTAGTTTTAGAGGCAATAAATAAAAAGATTAAGAAATATTACGATCAAAATGAATTAAATAACCTAGATTCAAAAAAGAAAGCAAATAGATTTACTGATAAAATAAAATCATTGGAAAAACAAAAGGAAAATGCCGAAAAAGAAATTTCTAAAACTAGAAACTATTTAAAGAGTCTATATGAAGATAAAGTTAATGGAGTTATAACGGTAGAACAATTTAAAGACTTGATAACTGATTATAATAAAAATGAAGATATGTATAGTGATCAAATTAAATCTATAAATAATGAAATAGCCTATTATAAAGCGAAAGAAGAAACTTCTAAAAATAATGATAAAATATTTAGTAAATATCAAAATCTTAATGAATTAAACAAAGTTATTGTTGATGAGTTTATTGACAAAATTTATATAGGAAAGTTAAACGAAGAAACAAACACTAGGGATATTCAAATAAAATGGAATTTTGAATAATCCCTTATACATATTAAAATTTAAAGAAAAAATAAAAAGTGTCTTAACTGCATTCAAAGAGTTGCCCTTATTAGAACTCTTGCCATTAAACCAGATCTCTTACTACTAGATGAACCATTTTCAGCCTTAGATTACCAAACAAGACTAGCTGTAAGTGATGATGTATATAAAATTATCAAACAAGAGAAAAAAACTGTTATTATGGTTACACATGATCTTGCCGAAGCGATATCTCTTGCTGATAAAATAGTTGTCCTTTCCAAAAGACCCGGTAAAGTAAAAAAAATTTATGATATTAACTTAACAAATAAGTCAAATCCCATAAAAAATCGCAAATCTAAAGAATTTAGTACTTACTATGATCAAATATGGAGAGATTTAGATGTGTTCATCTAGTCAAGAAATTATTAAAAAACAAAAAAGATTTAATTTATTAGTTTTATTAGCTCAAATATCAATAATTGCTTTATTTATTATATTATGGGAAGTACTTACAAGATATAATATTATCAATTCATTTATATTTTCATCTCCTAGTTTGATTTTAAAAACAATTAAAGACTTAGCCTTGCAAGGAAACTTATTTAATCATATTTTAACTACATTTTATGAAACTATAATTGCTTTTGTTTTAGGAATTGTTTTAGGTTTTATTATCGCCATTATTTTATATTCTTTTAAATTCATTCAAAAAGTTTTTGATCCGTTTTTAACCCTTATTAATTCTCTACCAAAAGTTGCCTTAGGACCAATTCTAATTATTTGGATTGGCGCTAATATGAATTCTATTATTGTAATGGCCTTACTTATAAACTTAATAGTCAGTATAATAAGTATTTACAATGGATTTTTACAAGTTGATCACAATAAGATTACTTTACTTAAATCTTTTAAAGCATCCAAAATACAAATTCTTACTAATTTAATAATCCCATCAAGTTATAAAACTATTATTTCATCATTAAAACTAAATATTTCCATGTCTTTAATCGGCGTAATTATGGGGGAATTCCTAGTCTCTAAAGAAGGCTTAGGATATTTAATCATGTATGGTACACAAGTATTTAATTTAAATTTAGTTATGAGCGGAATTTTCCTTTTATTAATATTTTCTTATATATTATATAAAACTATCACAGTTATCGAAAAAAAACTAATAAAATTTTAATCCTAAAGAACTGTTATCATTACGCAGTTCTTTTTATTATTTAATTTAAATTGTAGACAAAAAACGTAGTAAAAATATCACAAGTTTCCAAAAAAACGCATATAATATAAGTTAACAAGGCTTTTTAAATATTCTTCTTTCTTTATATCTCATAATCTATACCAGGAGGTAAGAAATGAAAGAAGATAATTTAGTCTTATTTGATAATGACAGCAATAAAGAATGTTGTCAACGTATAACAATTTGTTGTAAAGACGGCGCTACTGGCCCTACTGGACCTAAAGGTCCAACAGGTCCGACTGGTCCGACTGGACCTCAAGGTTATGGCGCTACTGGCCCTACCGGTCCTACTGGTCCTCAGGGTGTTGGGGCAACGGGTCCTACTGGCCCTACCGGTCCTCAAGGTCCTACTGGGGCAACAGGTCCTACTGGCCCTACCGGTCCTCAAGGTCCTACTGGTGAAACGGGTCCTACTGGACCTACCGGTCCTCAGGGTCCTACTGGGGCAACAGGTCCTACTGGACCTACCGGTCCTGCAGGTGGATCATTCAACGCTAGTGCTATGGTCCATGATAGATCAACAACATTAATAGCTAGCCATGATCCAATCAAATTTAATAACACTAACCTATTTAATGGTATAACCTATGACGGAACAACTGGAGAATTTAAAGTCCCTAGCGATGGATTATACATAATTAATTGGTGGGTTAATGTTAAAAATCAAAATCACTGTTGTGAAGAGAATGAAAAACAAGCCTTAGGAATCGAATTACATCAAGTTTACCCTTCTAACGAATTTATTGCTCATTCTTCCACTCACAATAAATTGGGTTGCTGTGAAACTGGAACAATCAACGGAAATGCAATATTCCAGGCAACTGCCGGATCAACATTTAGATTTGTTAATTCATCAAGCATAGACTTCTCATTAGTTCCTAACGATCTATATTCTGGTGCAGTATCAATTACTAGAATTAACTAGTACTATCAATTCAGGTTGTAACTAAATTACAACCTGTTTTTTATTAATTAAAAAAGCTTTGTTAAAAAACAAAGCATGAATTATTATTTTATTAATTCTAATGTTACATAACCATTTCCAAACTGAGCGCCATTCACACCTACAGTATTTGCACCTTGCGACCAACTGTATGTGTAATAGCCTGATCCTCTCCAGCCGCCACCATAAGACCGCGCATCACCGCTACAAGTTCCGCCACCAAAACCTCCTACACATTTACTCCCATTTAATGTATAAGTAGGCTTAATAGTAAAAGCATTATTTATATACTGACTAATTCCCAGCGGTGAACTTTGTGTGGAACTATTCGTTCCCGATGTTACTACAGTGGTGCTATAAGCCTGAAAATTAGATGGTGAATAATATGTTGCTCCATATCCCGGGTAACCCGCATAGCTTTTATAAGAACTATATCCCAAGTCTCCTGTGCCACCACCACCGGCGGCAACTAGTAGAACATCATAATTTTTAGATGACTTAGTAAATTGATATCTGGAATCAGTTTTACTTGCTATTTCTTTAAATACAAAGCTACCTCCCCCACCAGCGCCTGAAGCTCCATTTGCTGCCGTTCCTGTAGAAGTAATGCCTTGGCCTCCAGCAATAATATGTAATTTATCTCCTTCTTCAAGATCAAATTCCGCACTAATCTTTGCTCCTTTTCCCCCAATAACTGTCGATTTTAAATTACCATACCTGTTCCCTTGCGCTCCTTGCGCTCCAGCTGCTGTTATTTTGTAAGTTCCCGTATAAGGAACTGTATAAACTACTTCTTGTCCCGAATATCCGAAAACTAAACCTCCAGGTTGAGAAGGATCCGAAGTTAAAGCTACTACTTGTATCGCTAAATCGACATATTTATTAATTGCCGAAGATGTTGCCAAAGAATAATCTATCCAAACTTTGATGTTATGATTAGTTGTACCAGCTGTATTTTTGTTTACCTCTTTGATTATATACTTATAGTCCGAATCACTATTTCCTGAATAAACTTTAGAATTACTTAAAATTTGGGGTGTAGAACCATCTATGGAATACTTAATATAACTATTTGGAACCAAATCACTATAAATAGAACTAGTATTTCTTCCCAATAAAATTGCGTAAGATATGGGCATACTACTGCTATTAGTCACTGATAAACTATAACCACTACGTGCCATACCTTCTTCATCAGTTTCCATATAAACATCACTCGAAATTACGTTACCGGATCTAAAATTAACATTAAAACTACCTGATTCTACTACTTGATTTTTAGTACTAGAAATATTCAGAGAATAAATACCATATGAAAGTGTAGCAGTACCTAGTATCACAAACGTTAAACAAAAAACAACTACAAAAGATTGTCGAGTCAAAAATTGTCGCAAACTACGTTTGTTCATACTCTAGCCTCCCATTATATACATAATAACATAGATCGTTATTCTATTTCAATAATTCCCTCATTAAAAAAAACAAACAAATCATAATTTGCTTGTTCTATTATCCTCTTCATCTAAAATATCTTCTTGCATAGCTAATTGTTTAGCTAACTTAGCTTTTAATTGAGCCTTTCTTTTGGCCTCAGCTTCCGCCTTTTTGCGTTTTTCGTCCTCTTCTGCTTTTTTATCAATTGGTTCAATAATTTTTTCGACTTTAGTTTTTAATTTCGAATTTTTAAATAATTTAATAATATCATAAATAATTATACCCAAAGCCGGAATAATAACTACTATTAAAAATCCACCTTTACTAGCTACAAAAAATTGAATTCTACCCAATTGCGGAAAACGCAATAATGTTTTACCTAACACGTTTTCTGCACTAACGAGTGCCCCATCAGGGCTTTGATTATTATCACCTTTAGTCATAAAGAAAATTCCATTTTCATTTTCTATGATATCTACTACACGGTGCGTAATGGTCATCCCATTAGATAGCGAGCCTGTTGAAATAAAGGTAATAACATCACCTACTTTAATATCTTTAGGATCATCTACTCTCGTATCTAAAATAACATCATAAACCTTTATATTTGGTTCCATGCTAGGGCTTATTATTGTATAAAGTGAAAAATAAGATTTATACTCCTCTCCTTTAGAAGCATAAATTTTTGCACATATAAAATAGTAAATAATACACGCACCAATCAAAATCAGCAAACACAAACAAGTCCATGCAATAACATCAGATACAAATTTTAATACCCTTTTTAATCCTTTAACGTTCATTTTAGTCTTCTCCTCTTATAATAAAATTATAAAGGATAGTTATTAAAAATACAAGACGAGACATAAAAAAACTGCAAATGCAGTTTTCATTATTCAGTGATTCCAGTATCAGGTCCTGGAGCTGTATCTGTACCACTTGGATTGTCGGCATTGTAATATGAACCTTCTCCAGTGGCAACTTCAATTTTACCAACAAATGACTTACCTTGGTTAGAATTTTGATCACTACCAGTTTCTCTAAAACGAACTGTTAATGTGTAAGTATGAGTTTCTCCCGGTTTTAATGTTCCTGTTCCAGTTATAGGACCTGCAGAACTAGGTGCAGGAGTATTAGAATCAGCAGCAACACTAACTAATGTTCCTGTTTTATCTTTTGTTCCTTCTAGGGAATAAATCAACTCAGCCTTATTTGTAAACGTATTAGTTACATTAACCCAACTAATAGTATAATCAACATCTACGTTAGCACTTGCTGATTGAGCGATCGTAAATTTAACTGATGCTTGAGCTCCCGGTAAGGCATTAGGAATATTTAATTCATTACCATTTTTATAAGTAACAGTACCTAAAGCTGCAGTATTAACGATTACTGAACTTGCAGTATCATTACCTTGAACAGTTGCTGTAAAGTAGGCAAATGTTGCACCCACGATTGCCACCAATAAAGTAGCTACAGCTATTACTGTAAGTAACATTGTATTCCCTTTCTTACTATTGTCCACGCTTCTACCTCCTTTACTATAAAAACTATATCAAACAAAATGCTTTAAATCAAGTCTAAGTATGCATTTTTTACAATTAAATCATCGTCAAATAAAAAGGAGTAAAATAAAAAACTGTCATAACAACGACAGTTTTCACTTAATCTCTTACTATTCCTTCGTCTGCATCTGGAGCATCTGGAGTACCAGTTGGATTATCATTATTATAGTAAGCACTTTCTCCAGTAGTTACAGAAATTTTCCCTGCAAATGCTTTTCCTTGGTTAGAATTTTGATCACTACCAGTTTCTCTAAAACGTACAACTAAAGTATAAGTATGGGTTTCGCCAGGTTGCAATCTACCAACAGATCCAATGACACCATTTGCATGAGGAACAGTCACATTATCAGCACTAACTAAAGTTCCTGCTGGATAACCTCCAGTAGCTGGAGTAGTAATTTCACCAATTACACTGTAAACTAGCTCATCATTAGAAGCAAATGTATTTGTTACATCAGCCCAGTTTAAGTAATAATCAACGGCTGCCGTAGCTGAAGAATCAGAAGAAACAGTAAATTGAACTTCTTTTTCCACACCAGGAAGAGCTGAATCTATT
>CALVQP010000019.1 GCA_944358225.1 uncultured Bacilli bacterium | reverse complement strand
AGAGATATTATACAACACAAGTTTATATACATTTTAACTAATGATGCGTATACATTTTAAAAAAGGATTAACAAAATAGCACTATTACCTTGACTTTTTTTACAGGACTATACTATAATAAATTGACTTCTTAAGAGATGTGGAGGTGTATGCATGAAAAGAACTTTTCAACCAAATAAAAGAAAAAGAGCAAAAAAACATGGCTTCTTTGCTCGTAAAGAAACAAATATTTTAAAATCAAGAAGAAAAAAAGGCCGCAAAGAACTTTGTAAATAATAAACCATAGTTTGATATGGTTTTTTTTGAGATCTAAAAATATTATATAAGGGAAAGATTGTTAATGAAAAAAAAGCATATTGTGAGAAGTAACATATATTTTAATCAAATAATAAAAAATGGAATGAAAATTCAAAACAAATATTTTATTATTTATTATTTAAATAAAGAAGAAATAAGTCCTAAATTTGGTTTTGCTGTGGGAAAAAAACTAGGTAATGCAGTTACTAGAAACAAAATTAAACGTCAGCTTCGCAATATAACTAACAATCTATATGTCGAATTTAAAGAGAATAAAGATTATATAATTGTAGCAAAAAAGTTCTGTTTAGATACAAAATATGATACACTACTAAGTGAGATGAAAAATTTAATTAGAAATGGAGAATAAAATGCGTAAAAAAATTGCAATATTGTTAGTAGGAATATTATTAATATCTTGTACTGGTTGCGGATCTTCAAATTACATTACGGATAAAGATAAACAAATGATTAAACAAGAAAGCACCAATCAAGCGGTACGTAATGATATTTTATGTAAACCAACTGATAAAGAATTATTAAAAATATATGGGGAAAATGAAAAACAAATGCGTTATAAACTTGATCAACTTCCCGATTGTCAAGATTTTAAATTAAATAGTACTAAATACCATAGCTTATGGGAAAGTATTTTTGTCAAACCTCTTGCTTGGTTGATATTAAAAGTAGGCTATTTAGTTAAAAATTTCGGTGTTTCTGTCATGTTAATCGGAGCTGCTATTCGTTTAATTATGTTACCACTTTCTAAAAAAAGTTTAATGACTAGCGAAAACATGAAAAAAGCTCAGCCAGAATTAAATAAGATTGAAAAAAAATATAAAGACAAAACTGATAATGAATCAATGATGGCTAAGAGCCAAGAAATGATGATGATTTATAAAAAATATAACATTAATCCTATTTCTGGTTGTCTTGTATCATTTATCCAACTTCCATTATTCTTCGCATTTTTAGAAGCAATTAATAGAATACCTGCGATCTTTGAAGGTAAATTTTTAGGAATAAGTTTAGGAAGTAATGCTTTAATGGGAATAGCATCGGCAGCTTGGAGCGCTAAAATATTTTATATTGTTATAATCCTTTTAATAATGTTAACCACATATTTGTCATTTAAAGGAAATATGGCTTCTACTGCCGGAGTTGGCGAAGCGCAAAAACAAATGCAGTTAATGTCTAAATTTATGATTATAATGATATCTATTGTTTCCATAACATTACCTGTAGCTATCGCTTTATATTGGATAGTTACTAATGGCATAATGGTAATTCAAAATTTTATTTTAAAAAAGGAAGTAAAGAGGTAAAATATGCAGATATATGAAGTGGAAGGAAAAGATCCTAGCGAACTTATCGAGAAGCTATTAAAAAAATACAATTTAGATGAAAATCAAATAATATATCACACTGAAGAACATAAAGGAAGTTTATTTAAAGGAACAACTTATACTCTAAAAGCTGTAGAATTATCGAGTATTACAGAATTTATTGAAAACTACTTAAGAACTTTATTTGCTAAATTAAAACTAGAAGTAACTTATGATTTTGATATTGAAGCAAATCAAATTAAGGTAAATATGAATTCTAATAATAATGCTATTTTAATTGGCCGCGGAGGTCAGACTTTAAATGCCTTACAAAATATCGTGCGCCAAGTAATAATTACCGAAATTGATATGTTACCGGTTATTACCTTAGATGTTGAAAATTATAAAAATAAACGAATAGAAAATCTCGAACGCTTAGCGCGAAATATTGCTAAAGAAGTAATAGAAACGGGAATTACAGCTACCTTAGATAATATGAATTCCTACGAACGTCGTATCGTTCATAATGCTTTAGCATCGGTTAAAGAAGTGTCTACTTATAGTGAAGGAACAGAACCAAATCGTCATGTAGTAATAGAAAAAAATTAATTCACTTATAAAAAGTGAATTTTTTCATGATAATATTGTGGTATAATACGGAAAAGAAAAGGGAGGATTATAAAATGGAAGATACAATTGTAGCTATTTCTACAGCTTTACAAAAAGGAGCGATTAGCATTATTCGCTTAAGTGGAAAAGAGGCCATAAACATAGTAGAAAGTATTTTTAAGGGACAAAATTTAACTAAAGTTCCATCTCATACAATTCATTACGGTTTTATTATGGAGAAAAATACAAAAATAGATGAAGTTTTAGTATCTATTTTTAAATCTCCCAAAACCTATACCAAAGAAGATGTTGTCGAAATAAATTGCCATGGCTCAATTGCTACAACTAATAAAATTTTAGAACTTCTTTTAACTAAAGGATGCCGTCTTGCTGAACCGGGAGAATTTACTAAACGGGCTTTTTTAAATGGCCGAATTGACCTAACTCAAGCCGAAGCTGTTAGTGATTTAATCTCCTCCAAAACAGATAAATCTAGAGAAATGTTTTTAAACCAACTTTCCGGTGAGTTATCTTCCCAAATTAAAACACTTCGTCAAGAACTATTAAATCTTCTAGCCAATATCGCAGTTAACATCGATTACCCAGAATACGAAGATGCTACCATTATTACTAATTCCCTACTTAAGGAAAAATTGGCGGCTATAATAAAATCATTAAATAAATTATTAAAAACAGCTAAAAATGGTAAAATAATTAAAGATGGTATAAACATTGCTCTAGTAGGAAGACCAAATGTAGGTAAAAGTAGTCTTTTAAATAAATTGTTACAAGAAGAAAAGGCTATCGTTACAGATATTGCCGGTACAACCCGCGATATAGTTGAAGGTAGTATTACAATTAACGGAATAACTTTTAACTTTATAGATACCGCCGGTATTCGTAAGACTACAGATATCGTCGAAAAACTTGGGGTTGATAAATCTAAAGAATTAATAAATAAAAGTGATTATATAATTTGTGTTTTAAATGGTAGTGAAAAGTTAACTAAAGAAGATCAAGAAATTTTAGCCTTTTTAAAAAATAAGAATCATTTAATTTTTATTAACAAAAACGATCAAAAAATCAAATTAGATTTACCAAATCACAATGTAGTGTATGGAAATACAATCTTCGAAGATGGTATTAATAAATTAAAAGAAAAGTTAATAGAAGAGTTCAATTTAAATCATTTAGAAAGTGAAGATCCTACATATTTATCCAATGCTCGTCAAATATCTTTAGTTAAACGTAGTCTTCAATCTTTAGAAAATGCTTTAAATAATACTAGTCTTGATATTCCTGTTGATCTGTTAGAATTAGACATTAAGCAGGCTTATGATTTATTAGGCGAAATAACTGGAGAAACTTATCAAGATGAACTAATAGATGAACTATTTAAAAATTTTTGTTTAGGAAAGTAAAGATGTATATGATTAGATTAGCAACAAATAATGATTTAGAAAATATTATGAAAATAATTAAAGAAATTAAATTAGAAATGCAACAACTAAATAATCCCCAATGGAGTGAAAAAGATGATTACCCCAATGAAGAAATATTCAAAGATGATATATACTATAATACTCTATATGTTTTAGAAGAAGAAAATACAATTAAAGGATTAATATGTATAGACTATACCAAACGAACTTATAAACAAAAAGCTATATCTAATGACCAAGGAAAGTATTATGAAATTAATCGTGTAGCCGTTAATAGTGCCTATAGATCCCAAAATATAGCTGTTAGACTGATGAAGTTTGCTGAAGAAATCGCCTTAAAAAACAACATATATTTATTAAAATCATCAACCGAAAAAAGTAATGTAAAGATGCACAAATTATTTTTAAAACTAGGATATAGCCAAAAAGAATTATTTTGCTATAATAGTTATCCTGGCCAATATTACAGTTATGAAAAAAAGTTATAGGAGGTACAAACCATGTATGATGTCATTGTAGTTGGCGGCGGTCATGCCGGTTGCGAAGCTGCTCATGCTTCGGCCGTGTTAGGTAAAAAAACCCTACTAATAACCGCCGATATTAAAAATATTGCCGATATGCCTTGTAACCCCTCAATTGGAGGTACCGCTAAAGGAATTGTGGTTCGTGAAATTGATGCCTTAGGAGGCTTAATGGGTAAAATCGCCGACCGTAGTCATTTTCAAATTAAAATGTTAAATTCTAAAAAGGGTCCGGCAGTTCGTTCCCTACGCGCTCAAGCTGATAAATTGCTTTATCCGAAAATAATGTTAGAAACTTTACAAAAAACTCCTAATTTAGAAATTCAAGAAGCAATGGTTGAAGATATTATAATTAAAAATAAGCAAATCACCGGAGTTATTTTAGAAAACAATGAAAAAATATTTACTAAAATTCTTATTTTAACAACGGGAACTTACCTTAAAGCACAAATTTTAGTTGGTAATAAAAAAACTCCTAGTGGTCCTCACGGGCAAAAAGAATCAAAACATCTTAGTAATAACTTAAAAAAGCTTGGATTTGATATTCAACGATTAAAAACAGGAACTCCGCCGCGAATAAATAAAAATAGTGTCAATTTACAAGATCTAGAAGAAGAGCTAGGCGATGAAATGTATTATACATTTAGTTTTGATAATCCTCCATTTTATAACCTTCAAGACCAAGAAAAATGTTATTTAGTTTATACTAATGAGCAAACACACCAAATAATCAAAGATAATTTAGATAAATCTAGTATGTATGGTGGCTATGTAGAAGGAATTGGTCCCCGCTATTGTCCATCTATTGAAGATAAAATTGTTCGTTTTAGTGATAAATCCCGTCATCAATTGTTTTTAGAACCAGAAACCAAAGAAAATGACGAATGGTATTTACAAGGCTTTTCAACAAGCATGCCCCATGACATTCAAGAAAAGATGGTTCATAGTTTAAAAGGTTTTGAAAATGCTATTATTACCAAATATGCTTATGCGATAGAATATGATGCTATTAATCCTTTACAAATGAAGCTATCTTTAGAAAGCAAAATCATTGAAAATTTATTTACTGCCGGGCAAATAAATGGAACAAGTGGTTATGAAGAAGCTGCCGCTCAAGGCTTAATAGCTGGTATAAACGCTTGTTTAAAACTAGATAAAAAAGAACCGCTTGTTTTAAAACGAAACGAAGCCTATATTGGTGTTCTTATTGATGATTTAGTTACCAAAGGAACTAAGGAACCTTATCGTTTGCTTACATCTCGTGCTGAATATCGTCTTTTATTACGTCATGATAATGCTGATCTACGTTTAAGAAAATATGGTTATCAAATTGGGTTAATACCTAAGGATAAATACGAAGCTCTTAAATTAAAAGAAAATCAAATCAATACGCTTATCAACATTTTATCCACAACTTATATTAAGCTAACGGAAAAAACCAAAAACATTTTTAAAGATAACAACTTTGAAGTTCCTACCTCATCAATTTCCTTAGCTAATCTATTAAAACGTCCAGAAATACAAATAGAATTTTTAAGCCACTTTATAGACTTAAATTATTCTTTTGATGTTCTTGAACAAGTGCAAATACACATTAAATATCAGGGATATATTAATAAAGCTTTAAAAGAAGTAGAAAAACTATTAAAATTAGAAAAGAAAAAAATACCTGAAGATATAAACTACAATACAGTGCTAAATCTAGCTAGTGAAGCTAAACAAAAACTTAATCAAATTCGTCCTACTACTATTGCTCAAGCATCGCGCATAAGCGGGGTAAATCCTTCAGATATTGCTGTATTATCAGTTTATCTGAAAAAGGAGTATGGCTTAAATGAATAAAGAACAATTTATAAAATATGTAGAAGATTTAAATATTAAAATAACATCTAAACAGTTAGATCAATTAGAAAAATACTACGAGTTATTACTATCGTGGAATAAATTAATGAATTTAACAACAATTATAGAACATGATGCCGTTTACTTAAAACATTTTTATGATTCCTTAACACTTATTAAGGCTTGTAGTTTAAACGAAATATCATCCTTAGCTGATGTTGGGAGTGGCGCAGATTTTCCCGGATTAGTACTTAAAATATTTTATCCAGAATTAAAAATAACTATAATTGATTCTAACAATAAAAAAATCTCTTTTTTAAAAGAAGTTGCTCAAAATCTCGAACTTAAAAATATAACCTTTGTTCACGATCGTTGTGAAAACTTTGCTCATACCAATAAAGAAAACTTTGACATAGTTACAGCTAGAGCTGTTGCTTCTTTAAATATTCTAATAGAATTATGTCTTCCTCTAGTAAAGATAAATGGGTATTTTATTGCTTTAAAAGGAGACGTATCTAAAGAAGAAAAAACTATAACTAATAGTTTAAAAATTTTAGGAGGAAAACAAGAGAAAATTATCCAGTTTAACTTACCTTATGAAAATAGTAAAAGAAGTATTGTGAAAATTCAAAAAGTAAGAACTACCCCACCAATATATCCTCGTTCTTATGATAAAATTAAAAAAAAGCCATTGAAATAAGCCCCCAAAATTGATAAAATAAATTATAGAATAAAATAAAAAGGGGCTATTTAGTATGAATACAAACAGTGAAATATTACAAGTACCGCTAACCCAGATAATTCCTAATCGTTTTCAACCACGAACTAATTTTAATAATCAAGAATTAGAGGAATTAGCGGCCTCAATTAAAGAACATGGAATAATTCAACCATTAGTATTAAGAAAAATGGGTGAAAACTATGAAATAATAGCTGGAGAACGTCGTTTTCGTGCTGCTGGCATGGTAGGATTAACTACTGTTCCTGCAATAATATCAAATATCGATGATCAAACTAGCGCGGAAGTTGCCCTAGTTGAAAATATTCAACGTAGTGATTTAACTCCAATTGAAGAAGCCCGCTCATACAAAAATATTTTAGATAAAGGATATTTAACTCAGGAACAATTAGCTAAAAAGATGGGAGTTTCCCAACCAGCTATAGCCAATAAATTACGTCTTTTAAACTTAGATGAAAGTGTTCAAGAAGCCCTTTTGGCCGGAAAAATAAGTGAAAGACACGCTCGAAGTTTACTTGGTATTCCCAATAAAGAACGTCAACGTGAATGGTTAGGAAGAATAATTAATGAACGTCTAACGGTGCGCCAGCTAGATATTGAAATCAAAAAATCTGATGATCTAGCTAAAAGTGATGATATACCATTAGTTTCCGTTAATAATGATATAGAATCTTTCAAAAAAAACGCTACCGATATTCCGTTAGCTTCAACCCCAGCCAATAATAATTCATTCTTCAACTTTAATCCGCCTACATTAGAAAATAATCCAATAAGTAATAATGATAAAGAACCAACACCTGCGTCTGAGCCTAAAAAAACTCCTAATAAATTCTTTAACTTTTTAGAAGATGAAGCTGTTGATATGAATGGTTTGAGTGATGGACCATCAGTATTTAATAATCCATCAATGCCTAATAATGTTCAAAGCGAACCAAATAAATTTTTTAATTTTGAACCTCCCCTATCATCTTCAACGGTAGAACCTGTTATTAGCGAAAAATCTAAGTCTGAACCTATTTCAAATGACGATGATGTTGAATTAGAAACATTATTTGATCCAATGGATCAAGTAGAATTGTTAGATCCTAATTATGAACAAAAGCAGCAAGAAAAAGCCGGTTTAGATTTAAAAAGTGCTATTTCTATAGCTCGAGAGACGATTACAACCTTAAGTAATCGTGGCTTTAAAGTAGATAGTGAGGAAATAGATTTAGACAATGAATATAAAATAATAATAAAAATTACTAAAAACCAGTGAAAAAAATTATTCACTGGTTTTTCCAACTTCAAGGGCTTCATTGGCTCTTGGCTGTGTTCCTTTAACAAAATAAAATATATTAGCATTCTTCTCATTTACTGGAACTTCACCGGTAATTGCATCTAGTTCTACTCCTATGATATTAGGAGGAACTTTATACCAAGTATCTTTTTTATCTTGTTCTAAATATTCCATTGTCTCTAACCAAATATTCTTAGAATAACTACTATCCTTTACTTCCACCGTTTTATTATCATCATAGCCATTCCATACCATCATTAGCTTATCACTATTATATCCAACCATCCAACAATCGCTTCCACTAGAACCTGTTTTAATCGCATACTTTTGTGATAACATTGCTGAAATACTCATTACAGTTGGAGTATTATAATCAATAAAGGCACTATTATAAGTTGATGTTAATAACTCGTTTAAAATATAAGTGTAATTTTCATTTAAAACTAAATCTTTCTTATCTTTAAATTCATATAAAACATTTCCTTCTAAGTCTTCTACTTTTTCAATAAAATGGATATCTTTTTTAAATCCGCCACTAGCTAAGGTTGTATAAGCATTAGCAAAATCAATCATCGTCATCTCACTTGTCCCTAAAGGTAAGGAAGCATTCTTTTTTAACTTCGTTGTAATACCCATTCGCTTAGCGGTATCAACAAGTACATCTTCTCCTAAAAACAAATGCGTTTTCACGGCATATATGTTATCTGAATAAGAAATAGCTGCTGCCATTGTAATATCTTTATTAGCATACTTATTATTAAAATTAGCTGGTGAATATGTTTGATTATTTTCCAATGTAAAAGTAGTTGGTGTGCTCAAAAAAGTAGTTGCAGCTGTAAAATTATTTTCTAATGCTGCATAATAAAGAATTGGCTTCATTGTTGAACCTACTTGTCTTTTGGCACTTGTTGCTCTATTATACTGGCTAGTTGCATAATTAATTCCTCCTGTTAAGGCTTCAACTCCTCCATCCTCAGGATCAATTATAACACTAGCAACTTGTAATTTTTGTTCTTCATTCATGTTACTTAAAATAGCTTCTTCCATTTTAGCTTGGGCTTGCATATCTAAAGAAGTGTAAATTTTGAGTCCTTTTGATTCTAATAAAGAATCAGGAATATTATTTAAAGTTTTTAATTCATCTAAAACTGCATCCTGATAGTACATTAACATTTGTAAATTTTGGGTTTGCTTCTTACCAACAATTTCGACATTTTCAAAATTAAGTTTTTCCTTTTCCTCATCAGATAAATAATCATTATTTACCATTGCTTGGGCCACTATATTCGCTCTTTTAATAGCATTTTCTTTACTGCTCACTGGATTATAATTACTAGGATTTTTCGGTATTCCTGCTAATATTATTGCCTCTTCCAATGATAATTCTTTACTACTTTTCCCAAAATAATATTGACTGGCATTTTCAACTCCATAATTTCCTTGTCCATAATTAATTGTATTTAAATATCCTTCTAATATTTCTTCCTTATCATAATGCATTTCTAATTCTAAAGTTAAAAAAGCTTCCTCAATTTTTCTTTTCCATGTCTGACCGAAATCCAAATACATATTTTTTATATACTGTTGTGATATCGTCGAAGCACCTTCTAAAATCCCCTTATTTTTAATATTATTAAACATTGCCTTAGCAATTCTTAAATAATCAAATCCATGATGTGAATAAAAACTTTTATCTTCCGTAGCTATTACTGCATCTATTAAATATGGTGAAATATTTTCAATATCTACCCACTCACTAACTTTAGATCCTTGATAAACTACTTCGTTATTCTTATCATATATATAATACTGATTAGAACTTTTAAGTTCTAGTTTTGGCGAAAAATAAGCATAAGTATAAAGTCCAATTATACTAACTAAACCAATAATTCCGATCATTATACAACATTTAACCAAAAAAGAAAATTTTTTCATGACATCACCTTAACATTATTATGGAAAAAACTTCCAAAAATATAAGATAAAATAAACTTTAATAAATGAGATATTAAATTCTATGTTAATATATAACCAAGAAAGAAAGTGAGTGTATGTCAAAAACTGAAAACTTATTAGAAAAATATCAAAATTTACAGCAATACTACTATTTACAAGAACAACTATTAAATCATATCAATAATTCCCTAAACGAGTTTCCTAATGATGTAAGTTGGCATTTGCGTAAAGATAATACTTTAGCTGATATAGCTGAAATTGATCACGAAATACTACTTATTTATCAAAATTTAATTGATCGAAAAAATTATGACGATGATCTTATCTATTTAAATACTCTAAATAAAATTGGTAAAATAAATATGGCAAATTTATATTTAAGTGATAATAAAAAAATTCAAGAACAAATAAATATAAAAACTAACTCCTTAGAAGAAGCAAAAATAACTAATGATTATATATTGCAAACTATTTTATCCAGTGAAATAGAATATTTACAAGATATAAACAGTAATTCTAATAAACATCATAAAACTTTTTAAAAAAGAGGAAAGCTATGCAAAAAAAGATTAAATTTCACCATCAACAAGGTAATAAAATAATTTCTCAAAAAGAAATAACTGCTATTATTAAAGAAAATCAAATAATATATAAAGACGAAGTTCTTACCAAAATAAAATTTCAAGATGAAAGTTTAATATTTACTCGTCAAACTAAAGAATATGATTTCCAATTAATAATTTCTACAATTAATAGCTGCACATATACCTTAAAAACTCATAATCTAACTTATGACATTAAAGTTCAAAAAGCAAGCTTTAAACGCATATCCAATTCTCTAGAAATATACTATGAAATTGAAACTTTAGAAAATGGAACTTACATAAAATTAACAAATATTTAAAAAAAAGCTAAAAATAATACACAAAATACTAAAAATATCGTATAATGTTGAAGAAAAATTTTTAAATTAAAATTAATGGAGGAAAAACATATGAAAATAAAAGATATGTCCAAAGAAGAAATAGAAATGATTTCCTACGATGATTTAGCGTATATGATACTAAATGAAACTAATAAAAAAATGACGATAAATGTTCTTTTTGAAGAAGTTTGTAAAATAAAAGGTTTATCTCAAGATATATTTGAACAAAAAATAGCTGATTTTTTTCAAGTTTTATCTACAGAAAAACGTTTTGTGATGTTAGAAAATGGAAAGTGGGATTTAACTGATCGTCACAGCAAAAAAATTGTCATTGATGAAGATGATGATGATTTTGTCGAATTAGAAGAAGAACCTCAAGATGAAGAAGAAACTCCTGATTTTGATGAAGTTGAAGAAACTGATGATTTAGAAGAAGATGATCTAAAAGATTTAGCTGTTATTGACCCTGAAGAAAATAATGAAATAGAATAAGAAAGAAGGATTTAGCTTTGATAGAAAGATTAGAAGCAATATTAAAAAGATATGAAGAATTAGATAATCTTTTAACTACTCCTGAAGTTTTAAATGACTACAATAAAATGAAAAGTTTATCAAAGGAACATAGATCTTTAGAAGAAACAGTTAACACTTATAAACAGTATAAGCATACTTTAGAAGAAATTGAAGGCTCTAAAGAAATGCTTCAGGATCAAGAATTAGCTTCCCTTGCAGCTAGTGAGTTAGAAAGTTTAGAAAAGACTAAAGAAGAACTTACTAACAAATTAGAAATTCTTCTGATTCCTAAAGATGAAAACGATGATAAAAATATTATCATGGAAATAAGAGGAGCAGCCGGAGGTGATGAAGGCAATATCTTTGCTGGGGATTTATTTGATATGTATCGTCGTTATGCTGAACATCAAGGATGGAAAATAGAAATTATGAATGAAGAACGTAGCGATGCTGGCGGTTATTCCCTTATTAGTTTTATGATAAAAGGTGAAAACGTTTATTCTAAGCTTAAATATGAAAGTGGTGCTCATCGTGTTCAAAGGGTTCCTGTTACAGAAACTCAAGGTCGAGTACATACTTCAACCGCTACAGTTTTAGTAATGCCGGAAATTGAAGAAGTAGATTTTGCTTTAGATATGAATGAAGTAAGAGTTGATATAACTCGTAGTAGTGGTTGTGGTGGTCAAGGAGTAAATACAACCGACTCGGCTGTACGTCTTACTCACATTCCCACGGGAATTATCGTCTATTCTCAAACTGAACGTAGTCAAATCAAAAACAAAGAAAAAGCTATCAAAATTTTACAAGCACGTTTATATGATTATTATCAGTCAAAAAGAGACCAAGAATTAGGAGCAGAACGAAAAAGTAAAATCGGAACGGGAGATCGTAGTGAAAAAATAAGAACATACAATTACCCTCAAAATCGTGTAACTGATCACCGTATTGGTTTAACCTTAAATACTTTAGATAAAATAATGCAAGGCGATATTGATAAGATTATTGAAAGTCTCATTACCGAAGATCAAAAAAGAAAGCTTGCAGGTATGTAAATGAACTTAACAGACAATGATCTACGTCTTTTAAAAGAAAAATATCCTCATAATCTTGAGGATATTTTAAAAAAGATAAAAAATAACTATCCTATTCAATATTTAATTGGTAACGTTAATTTTTATGGTTATCCTATTAATGTTGATGAAAGTGTTTTAATTCCCCGTTTTGAAACAGAACAATTAATTGAAAAGACAATCAACTTAATAAAAAAATATAATTTTTTAAATGCTAGTGTATTAGATATGGCTACCGGAAGTGGTTGTATTGCTATAACCTTAAAAAAAGAATTACCTACATTAAAAATAGAAGCTTTAGACTATTCTGTAAAAGCCTTAAAGAAGGCTTCAGAAAATATTAACTTAAATAATGTAGATATAACCCTTTTTAAGCATGATATTTTAAAAGATACATTAACTAAAAAATATGACCTAATTATTTCCAATCCCCCCTATGTTCCCAAAAATCAACATGTTGAAAAAAATATTGCTTATGAACCGCAAGATGCCATTTTTGCCTCTCATAACGGTTTGTTATTTTATGAAAAAATTGCTGCCATTGCTCCAAATATAGTACATCAAAAAAGTATAATTGCTTTAGAAATAAATTATGATCAAAAACAACAAGTAATAGCTTTATTTCAAAAAAAATTTCCTAAATCAAAAATTTTTTGTGAGCAAGATTATAATGGTTTTGATAGATTTATCTTCATTTTAAATAATTGTGAATAAAATATCTAAACACTACCCACTATTAAATTAGAAAGGTAGTGTTTTATGAAAAAAACAATCATAATTATAAGTCTATTTATAATATGTTTTATAACTTCTTCAAAAATTAGTCAAAAAAATATTATAATACCCTCAGAATCAATTCGTTTTCGTGTTATTGCAAATAGTAACAATAAAGAAGATCAACAATTAAAATATCAAGTAAAAGACAATCTAAACGCGCAAATAACATCTATCCTAAAAGATTCAACATCCTTAGATGCTAGTCGTAAGAGTATTGTTAATAATTTGAAAAATATTGAAAATAATATTTCTAATACCATATTAGAAAACAATTCTAGTCAAGACTTTAAAGTTAGTTATGGTGTTAATCATTTTCCCGAAAAAATTTACAAAGGAGTTACATACACAGAGGGAGATTATGAATCTTTAGTTGTTACATTAGGTGAAGGTCAAGGAGAAAATTGGTGGTGTGTCTTATTTCCCCCTTTATGCCTTCTTGAAGCCGAAGAAAATGATACTGAGCAAACTGAGTATAAATTATTTGTAGAAAAAATAATCGATCAATTCAGGAAATAAATAAATCCTTCTAAATATAATTATTTAGGAGGATTTTTATGGTTGAACTTTTTTCCCTAATATGTATTGGAATAGCTTTATCAATGGATACTTTTTCTCTTTCTTTAAGTATAGGTACTCTTTCAACAAACAATAAAAAAAATTTAAAGGTATCCATTATTGTTGGCATTATGCACTTTATTATGCCTCTTTTAGGAATAATTATTGGCAGCCATATAATAAAATTTATTCCTCTTAACCCCCATTATTTTGTAAGTATAATTTTATTTATCATTGCTTTAATGATGTTAAAAGACCTAAATAATGAAAATTCACAAAGTTTAGGTTTAAAATTTATCGAAATATTTCTTTTTGCCCTTAGTGTTAGTTTTGATGCTTTTACTACAGGTATAGGTTTGTTTGCCATAACTAATCACTTTTTTCTTGCCGGAATAATTTTTACTATTTGTAGTTTTAGTTTCACTTATTTAGGATTAACAATTGGTAAATATTCTAAATCTAGATTAGGAAAAAAAGCGTCTATCGCTGGCATAATTATCCTAATTTTTGTTGCAATTATACATTTAATATATTAAGATACTCTATGAGATAGAAACGAGTTGATTTCATGAAAAGACTTATCATTGAAGGTCAAAAAACTTTAAGTGGCACAATTAAAATTGGTGGTGCCAAAAATTCGGTGGTGGCTTTGATACCGGCTGCTATTTTATCTAATCAAAGAGCCACTATTTATAATGTTCCTAATATCAGCGATGTAAAAAATTTAAAAAATATAACCCAATATTTAGGTAGTACTATAACTTTTGAAAACGAAACTATTACTATTGATAATACAGGTTTAAAAAATAAAGAGATTACTAGTGAATTTTCTACTAAATTAAGAGCATCATATTATTATATGGGGGCATTACTTGCTAAATTTAAACATGTGGAAATATCTCTACCTGGAGGTTGTAGTATTGGGAGCAGACCAATTGATTATCATTTAAAAGGTTTTGAAAAAATGGGTGCAACTATTATTCAAGACAATGATCGCTTTATAATAGATGCTAAAGTCTTACATGGTGCGGATATATTTTTTGATATTGCTAGTGTCGGGGCTACGATCAATATTATGTTAGCGGCTACTTTGGCGCAAGGAACAACGCATATATATAATGCAGCGATGGAACCAGAAATTGCCAATGTAGCTAACTTTTTAAATTCCATGGGAGCCAAAATAGGAGGTGCTGGAACTTCCGAAATAAGAATTGAAGGCGTAAATGAATTAAGTAACGGTATAGTTGAAGTAATACCTGATCGCATTGAAGCGGGAACTTATCTTATGATTGGTAGTTTACTTGGTAAAAATTTAATTATTGATGGTATTATCAAAGATCATTTGGATTCTGTTTTAACTAAACTACACGAAGCTGGAGCTAATTTTAAAGTTAAGGGATGTCAGCTAATCGTCAATAAAAGTTCTCATTTAAAGCCAGTAAACGTGCGCACGCTCGTATACCCGGGATTTCCTACTGATTTAGGACAACCAATGAGTACTTTATTAACTCAGTGTGAAGGGGAATGCTTATTTGAAGAAACCATTTACGAAAATAGGATGCGTCATATCAAACACTTATGTGCTATGGGAGCAGATATTAAATTATTCGATAAAAAAGCTATTATTCGTGGTAAAACCAAATTAAAAGGACGCGAAGTAGTTGCTACCGATTTACGTGCGGGAGCAGCAATGTTAGTGGCGGGAATGATTGCCGAGGGGACAACAATAATTACCAACATAGAACACATTTTAAGGGGATATGAAAATATCGTGGGAAAATTATCTGAAGTTGGAGCAAGTATTAAATTAGAAGATATTTAAGATTGCTCCTTTTTTTAAATAATGATATTATTAGTGTAGAAAGTAGCTGAGAAACATGAGTAAAAAAAGAAAAATTGCCATTTTCGTTGTCGCTTGTTTATTAGTAATAACTTTATTCATTGCTGGATCATACGCCTTATGGGTTGTCCGTTATGAGCAAGACAATACTAATACTGTCGATACTAAATGTTTTAGTATTAACTACTCTGCCACTTCCGGAATTAGCCAAACTAATACTTATCCTATGACAGATGAAGAAGGTCTTCTAACTACCCCATATGAAGTTACTATCACTAATAATTGTAACTATCCCGTTACTTATGATGTGGTTTTAAATCAGTTAGGTAATTCTAATCTTGAATCTTATGTAAAATACCAATTAGATGAAACAATAGCTAAGGTTAATTCTAATCCTACTGTTACTCCGACAATTTCTAATGCTACTAAAGCTTATAAAATATCTGGAGGGGTTTTAGGCGGAAACTCTTCGCGAACACTATCCTTAAAAACCTGGATTGATAGTTCCTTAACTACTAAGTTGAATAGCTTTAATTTTAAAATAACAATCGAAACAATTGCCGGAACTACCAATAGCTCATATTTAGCTGCCAAAATATTATCTAATAACAAATTAAATACCACTTCTCCTAATTTCAATGTTGCCCCAACCGATGCAACATCGGGTTTATATCAAATGGAAGATGATGAGGGAATGAGCTATTATTTTAGAGGTAATATTAATAATAATTATATCTCATTTGCGGGAAAACTATGGCGGATAGTACGTATTAATGGGGATGGAAGTATAAGAATAATAACCGAAGATAGTGTTGGGAATAGTGCGTTTAATACAACATATAATAATCATAAGTATGTGGGATATACATATAATAACTCACATAATTGTACAAATGCTAATCCATGTAATGGAATAGAAGGAACAGCAAGTACGATCAAAACATACCTAGATAATTGGTATAATACAAATTTAAAAAGTTATGAAGATAAGATTGCAACAAGTGATTACTGCAATGATACAAGTTATACAATAAGTGGTGATACTCGATATTATGGTGCTAGAACTAGATTAGTTAATAATCATAATCAAACGCTTAATTGTCCTAATACTAGTGTTAATTATGGCGGAAAATATAACTTAAAAATTGGTTTATTATCAGCCGATGAAATAGCTTTAGCGGGAATAGAATGGGATACATATAATCAAACCAGAGATAACTATTTATTTAAAAGTTCCTCGTGGTGGTCTTGTTCGCCTAGCAGTTCTGGCACTTATTATGCGAATGTGTTCCAAGCCAGCAACGCCCTCAGCAGCAACCCTACTCTCGATAGCGACGGCGGCGTGCGTCCTGTTATCAATCTAAAAGCTAATACATTAATAACGTCTGGAAATGGGACTGCATCTTATCCATACGTAGTTTAACTGACTAACGGACAGTTTTGAATAAAATATTAGAAAATAAAGAAAAAAAGATATAAAAATGCGACCAGATAGTGATG
>CALVQP010000018.1 GCA_944358225.1 uncultured Bacilli bacterium | reverse complement strand
GTGCATTTTCTTATGAAAATACACATTTTGGGTCGTAATGCACTTAATTGTGCACTTTACTTAAAATTTAACGTCTAAATTTTATTTTTGGTATTTTGACTATTACCTATTGTTCGAGTTACTGCCGTATATATAAGCGGAAGCAAAATAGGAAGGAAATAACGAGCATGAACTTCTACTAAAAGCCCCGCTAAAAATAATCCTAGTGCAAAAATAATTAGGACATCATATTTACTCATTAAAACTTTTAATTTCATCTTTTTATATAAATTAAATAAATTTAATAGAAAGATTAATAGCAAATAGCAGAATAAATATATTTTAAAGACATATTCAATTATGGAAAACTTATGCAAAACAAATTCAAAAAAACTTTGAGAAGTATATTCGGGCAAATTACTTCCTAAGATCTTAGCTTTAGATATCATAAAAGGAATATTTTTTAAGCCATAGGATTTATATTTTTTTAAAGCTTCATTTTTAACTAATGTATGAGCTGTGGTAACATCATATTGTGAAGCAAGCTGAATAAAGTATTTGGAGTCCTCTTCATTCCACAATCCTTTGCTATTAATATTAGATCCAACAAATATACTCCATCCAGATTGACTACTTTTAATTTTGGTATCTATGTTATATTCAGTAGTTAATAATAATACTTTATTTACTGATATAAATGAAAGCGTTATTAAAATAAAACTTAAAAATAGTTTTTGCCATTTATAGCGCCTGAAAATCAGATTAATATAATATATGGCTATAGCAATAACAAAAATTATTAATACCGGACGAAAGTTATTTGCAATCCCCATAAACACTCCTGTTAATAAACTGTATAAAATATATTTTTTAGAAAAATTAATTTTAAAGAAAAAATAAAAAACAATAATTAAAAAAGTGTTAACAGCAATTACAGAATGACACATTGGTATCCATAGTATACTAAATGGATTATACAAGTAAAGAAATAACAGTTTTTTAAAGTAGGACTTATTTTTTACAGTTTGGTAAAGAAAGAAAATACCAATTAATTCTAGTAAAAGATTAGTAAATACTACTACTGAATATTGACTGCCTAATATTTTAAAGAAGGTTCCTAAAACAATAACATATAAATGGAGATAAGGAAATAAAGCAATGTAATTTTTATCTAATGACATTCCCTTTGAAAAGGCTACAGCATTATTATAAAACCATTCATAATCAGATACTAGAGGGCCATAATCTAAAAATAATAAGCTAAAACGAATTATAAAAGGAATAATTAACAAGATAATAAATAAATATTTATTATTAATTTTGAATTTTTTTAATAAAATCAAGCCTATAATTGCAAGAACTGTCCCTAGTATTTTAAAACTAGATGGATTATATAAATTTATTAATATCAAAAAAATTATAAATAAAAAACAACAAACATTAAAAAAATGAACATATTTTTTTTCAAAAAACTTTTGCATATAAACCACTTTACCTAGTTTTAGAATATCATAAAATCTTTAAAATGATAATTTTTTTCTCATTTTGGCCATATAAAAATGGGTTAATCTACCCATTTCCAATTTTTTATCTCATCTAAGTCAGTACCATATTCTTTAATATATTCAGCATGTTCAATAAGTTTATTTTGACAAAATTCTTCTAAATTTGCTCTGGTATCTTTAAGCTGGGGCAAATATTTTAAAGCATCTAATACTAAATTGAAACGATCAATTTTATTTTGAACTCGCATGTCAAAAGGAGTTGTTATGGTTCCCTCTTCATTATACCCGTGAACATGCAAATTTTGGTTGTGACGTTTATAAGTTAATTGATGAATTAAAGAGGCATAACCGTGAAAATTAAAAATTATCGGTTTATCTTTAGTAAATAAGGAATCATATTCGTTATCATTAAGACCATGAGGATGAATAGTCGAACTTTGTAATTTCATCAAATCAACAACATTCACTACTCGAATTTTTAAGTCTTTAAAGTGCTCTTTTAAAATACTTACTGCCGCTAAAGTTTCTAAAGTTGGCGTATCTCCACAACAAGCCATAATAAGATCAGGATTTTGACCCTTATCAGTTGATGCAAATTGCCAAATTCCAATTCCTCTTGTGCAGTGAATAACTGCTTCATCCATATTTAACCATTGATAAGTTGGATGTTTCGAAGCTACAATTAAGTTAATATAATTTTTAGTTTTAATTACATGATCAAAACAAGAAATGAGACAATTTGTATCGGGTGGTAAATACATTCTCACAATATCAGCTTTTTTAGTAACTAAGTGATTTAAAAATCCCGGATCTTGATGCGTATACCCATTATGATCTTGCTGCCATACATGAGATGAAACTATATAATTTAGTGATGCTATATCTTCTCGCCACGGTAATTCATTGCAAACTTTTAACCATTTAGCGTGCTGAGAAGTCATGGAATCTATAATACGAATAAAAGCTTCATATGAATGCATAAACCCATGCCGTCCTGTAAGCAAATAACCTTCTAAAAGTCCTTGGCAAACATGTTCGGATAAAAATGAGTCTATAACTCGCCCACTATGGGCTAAGTACTCATCGCCTTTTAAAGTTTTACCATTAAATTGACGATGGGTAGCTTCAAAAACATGATTCAAACGATTGGATAAAGCTTCATCTGGGCCAAAGATGCGAAAGTTTTGATGATTTTCATTTAAAACAATGACATCTTTAATATAACGGCCTAATTCCATCATATCCGAAGCAATAGTTTGTCCACGTTTGACTAAAATACCATACTTTTTAAAATCAGGAGTTCTTAAAGGCTTATAAAGAAGCCCGCCATTAGCATGAACATTTTCTCCCATTCTTCTACCAACTCGAGGAATTAGTTTTTTTAACTCGGGGATTAACTTACCCTCTTCTGTAAATAACTCCTCAGGTTTATAACTTTTTAACCATTTTTCTAGTAAAGCAATATTTTGCGGCGTAGTTGGATCAATCGTGATTGGAATTTGGTGAGCTCTAAAACTGCCTTCGATTTGTTTTTCTTCAAATATTTTAGGACCAGTCCACCCTTTTGGTGTCTTTAAAATAATCATCGGCCATAAGAAACGTCCTTCATGATTTTTTTTACGGGCTTTATAAAAAATGTCTTTAATTTTTAAAATAGCAATGTCTAAAGCTTCAGCCATTTTTTGATGGGCTATTTCTACTTTAGTTTCTTCAACTAATATTGGCTCGTACCCACAACCGTGAAAATAACTAAATAATTCATCTTTACTAATGCGCGCTAAAATAGAAGGATTAGCAATTTTATAACCATTTAGATGTAATATGGGTAAAACCGCTCCATCAGTTTTGGGATTGATAAGCTTACTTATATGCCAACTTGTTGCTAATGGACCAGTTTCGGCCTCACCATCACCAACGCAGCAAGCTACTATTAAATCTTTATTATCTAAAACTGCTCCATAGGCATGGGCAAGACTATATCCTAGTTCCCCACCCTCATTAATGGATCCTGGAGTTTCAGGGGCAACATGGGAAGAAATACCTTTAGGAAAACTAAATTGTTTGCATAATTTTTTTAATCCTTCTAAGTCCTGAGTAATATTAGGATAAACTTCACTATAAACACCTTCTAAATAAACATTAGTAACAACAGCTTGTCCTCCGTGTCCTGGACCAGAGACATACATCATATTTAAATCATATTTTTTGATAATTCTATTTAAATGGGTATATATAAAATTTTGTCCCGGAGTTGTCCCCCAGTGACCAACTATTTTAGGCTTTATATGTTCTATTTTTAATTTTTCTTTTAATAAAGGATTATCTAGTAAATATAATTGTGCTGCACTTAAATAATTACAGGCACGAAAATATTTGTCCAATAAATTTAATTCTTCATCTGATAAAGTATTTTGAGATTTTTTCATAAATCAATTCCCTTTCTATTATCTTAATTATATATTATTTTGAACTATCAAACTAGTATTTTTTTATAATGTACATTTTTTATAATAATCAATTTCTATAACAATCTCATTTACTATCTTATTTAAATAATGTTTTGTTGTATGCTTTAATCTTGCTATTCTCATCTTTGCTTTGTTAGCATTTTTCCGTTTTTTCTCTTTGAGCTAATTCTCTTTGTAACCTTTTTATTACCATATTTTTCATAATCACTAGTTATAAATCTGGTTTTGGATGGTTTCATTTTTCTTCCAATACGTCAATGTTAAAATCGTATCTTTATTACTTAAACACTTAAATGCAACTTTTTTATAAACTAAGAGAAATAAGTTTTATAATAAAAATCGTTTCATTTGTCATGAAAAGAAAGTTATTATAAAATGAAACAAAAAAGTGCAACTGTTGAGCAAAGCGAATTTATTGAGGATAATATAAGAAAGTTGGAAAAGAATTAAACAAACATAGAAGAAATTTACTCCTTTAATTAAAAATTAACATCAAGTAACATCAAGGCATTAACCATGTATTTATCAATAATCCTAATTTGTTATATTTTTTTTAAACGAAAAAACTACCTATTACGGTAGTTTAGTTTTATAGCTTACATATTTTTTAAAGTTTTATCTGCTTCACAAAGAGCTGTATTTAATAATTTGTCAGCATTTTTCTTTGTGTTTTTGTTCATTAAACAATATGTAGCTATTCCAGCACCCATGATACTAGCAGATAGCATTAAACTCATTGCTTTTTTCATATTATCCACCATCCTTTTTGAAGTTTAGTCTTTGTAAGTCTTTAATATTTCTTGTAAGTATGTCTTTCTTTTAGAACTATAAGAATTTTGACAAGCTTCCAAGAAAGCTTTAGGACTGCCAATTATAACTAAACTTTTTTTAGCTCGAGACACACCAGTATAAATCAACTTATTATAAAGCATTTTGTGGTATGCAGAGCTTATGGGCATGATGACATGATTAAACTCACTACCCTGAGCTTTATGGATACTCATGGCATAGGCGTGTTTAATGTTGTACATGTCATCTTTTTTGTATTCAATGTAGGATCCATCAAAGTCAATGGATACTACATCTTTATTATGAACATCTTTATAAATTTTATGTATATAACCGATATCGCCATTATAAACATTATTATCAGGATCATTAACAAGCTGCAATACTTTATCTTTTTCTCGATAGATAACTTCCCCAACAGCTAATTCTTTTTTATTTTTTTCTTTAGGATTAAATAAATTTTGTAACATAATATTTAAATTATCTATTCCACAATTTCCTTTATACATCGGAGCTAAAATAGTTAAACTTTTTTCATCTAATCCTTTAACTTTGGACATTTTAATAATTTTAGCAATGCTTTCTTTAATATACATAGAGGGAACATCTAAAAAATTATAATCATCTTTTTGTTCTAAAAAGTTTTCACTTAACTGTTGCATCTGAATTTCCTTTGCTAAATATGGAATATAGGAATTAGAGCTTTGACGATAAATTTGATTTAATCTAATATGTTTAAATACCTGAGATTTTATTAAATCTTCTAAAATTAAACCACAAGATACGCTAGGAAGTTGATTCTCATCTCCAACAATTATTAATTTAATATTAGAATATAACCCCTTTAAAAGCGCACAAAATAAATTAGTATCAATCATACTTGTTTCATCTAAAATGATAAACTTTTGAAAATTTTTATTATCTTCATTGACTTGAAAAGTATTATTATCTTTATTCCACTTTAGAAAACGATGGATTGTCATAGCAGGCAAATTAGTAGAATCGCTAAGTTTTTTAGCCGCACGACCTGTAGGAGAAAGTAATGCTATATGATTTAGTATTTCAATGTTGGATAGTTTATGTTCACTAATATATAATTTAGTTATAGCATTGATGATCGTTGTTTTTCCTGTTCCTGGACCGCCGGTTATGATACAAACATTATTTTCTAAGGCACTTTTAATAGCTTCTTTTTGCTCGGCATTGTATCTTACTTCGTATTCTTTTTCAAATTCCGCAATTTTAGCAGCAAAGTTTTTAATGGGTTTTGTTGGTTTATTTTTAATATTAAGAAGATTTAAAGCAATGTATTCTTCCATATAATAAGTATCGGCTAAAAATATTTTATCTTCAAGTATATAAATATCTTTAGAAAGGACTAATTCTTCTAAATATTTGGTAATATCATTTGTGGCAATTTTAAAATTTCCCTTTAAAATATCAATTAATTCTTGCTCTTTATGATAAGTATCACCATTTATAAATTCTAATCTTTTTAAACTTTCAATTATACAGCCTTTGATTCTAATTTCATCATCCTCAAGATGATCTTTTAAAAAAACATAATCTATTTTTTTAAAATCTATAATATCTACTAACTTATAAATATTTTCTTTAATTATATTTAAACTATCTTCTTGATACTTATCGATAATTAACATTGTTTCTTTTAATGTAAAGCCCATAGTTTGCAAAGATATAATCAATTCATCTTGTAAGGCATATTTCATAATTGATTTATAAATTCTTAAAGCTTTTTTGTCAGTCATTTTATCAACGAGTAAGAGTTTATCAGGATTTTCTTTAATTATATTTATGGCATTTTCCCCAAGTACATCCACAATTTTTTCCGCTGTTTTAATACCGCAGCCACTAATTAAATTAGAAGATAAAAATTCAATAACGGCGTCTTTTCCTACGGGTTCCACTTTAGAATATGAGGTAGTTTGAAATTGATAACCGTATTTTTCGTGATAAACAAATTCCCCATCAAAGCTATATGTTTCTTGATTATTAAGTTCTAAAAAAGTACCCGTAAAAGTAATTGTTTTATTTACATATTCACTTAATTGTTCATCATCGGTACTTTTAATTAGAAATTGTCCAACTTTAAAGCCAGTTGTACTTTCAAAAATTATGTATTTTACTTTTCCTTTTATGTTAGACATTAAATATCACCAAGAACATAATATCATTGTAAATAATTTAAAACAAGAAAAAAGATTAGCGTCCTAATCCTTGAGTTTCTGTATTATTTTTTACATAATGAATAATATTATCTTCTTCATCATCTGAAATTAGTTTATATCGACCGTTCGTTTGATCAAAAAGATAATTTTCACAATATTTATACACATCTAAAATTTGTTCTTTACGTGCCATTATTTCACTTTCTGTTAATGTTCCTTTCATCATATTAAGTTCTTCGAACATGTAAGGAATATCACTTAATTTTTTATCAACTGTTTCATCGTATAAATAAATATCATTTTTAGCAATATCAGTATGAACATACTCAAAATAATCTTCGTATAATCTTAATAATTGATCCATATCCATAGCTTTTAAATCAGCATAATCAAGATTAGTAAAAGCCACATTTTTTAAAGCTAATTTTTCGGCTTCTCTTTCTGCTTTAATATTTTTAATACCATTATCAACTTCTTGAATAGTTTCCGTGATATTTTGATGAACACTTTTAACACCAGATATGGCCATTTGACCGATTTTAATTGTTCCGGTAATACTAGTAACAGCAATGATACCTGCTAATATTTGGGATTTGGTTAATTTTGTTTTTTTACCTCTTTTTTTAGTACGTCTGATATTATTTTTATGAACACGAAGGTTACCACTAACTTGTCTATTTTGATGATCACGACCTTTTATATAGTAATCGTTATAATCATATTTCATATTCTCACCTATATTAATTATAGCAAGCTTTTTTTATTTGGCAACTTTCTTTATGGTAGCATAGACATAATCTTGACAAGCTTCGGTTAAAAGCACTTCACAAAAAGTATTTACAGGAATAATACTATCTATTTTAAGAGGCAAATAATTTGAAGTATGACCATAAGAATATTTTTCATCATTTTTTTCGATTAAAACGAAGAGTTTTTGACCTACAAATCGTTGATAATAAGCCAATTGTTGTTGATTAGACAACTCTATAATCTTTTTACATCGTATTTTTTTAATTTTATTATCGATATGCTCTGGCAACTCTTCGGCTTTAGTTTTATTGCGTAATGAAAAAGGGAAAACATGAATTTTAGAAAAATTTACGAGCTTTAAAAATTCATAAGTTTCTTGAAACAGTTCTTCTGTTTCTTGCGGAAAGCCAACTATTAAATCAGTGGTAATACTAATATCAGGTCTTATTTTCCTAATATTATTAATAATATTTAAAAAAGTTTCTTTGTTATAACGACGATTCATAAGTTTTAAGATTTGATTACTACCACTTTGCAGAGGAATATGTAAATGATCACATACTTTAGGGGTATTTTTTAACATATCTAGAAATTTAGGCGTTATTTCTAAAGCTTCAATTGAGCTGATACGTATTCTTTTTAAATTATCAATTTGAGCAAGTTGTAAAATCAAATCAGTTAAATCATGGTTATCATTATAATAACTGCCTGTGTGAATACCAGTTAAAACTATTTCTTGATGTTTAGTACTTAATATTTTAGCTTCATTAATACAAGTAGCAAAATCTTTACAACGTTTTTTTCCTCTTAGATAAGGAATAATGCAATAGGAACAATAATTATCACAACCATCTTGAATTTTTATATAAGCACGAGTATGCGAGAAATGATCGATTTGCATGTCTTCAAATTCAACTTGTTGCATATCGTAAAAGATAGTCTGTTTTTGTTTTTGAGTCAAATAGTCTTGAACAAAGTTAACAATCTTACTTTTATCTTTATTACCAATTAAAATATCAATATCCAAACTTTCTAAAGTGCGCCCATGATTTTGACTCATACACCCACAAACTACTAAAACGGAATGAGGATTTTCTCTTCTTACTTTACGAATTATTTTTTTAGATTTATTATCAGCAACATTAGTAACACTACAAGTATTTATAATAACAATATCAGCCTCTTGCATTACAGGGGTCAGAGTAAAGTTGTTTTGGATAAATTTTTCAGTTATAATCTCACTTTCGTAAGTATTAACTTTACAACCCAAAGTTACAATATAAAATTTCATGGACTTCACCTCACAAAAAAAGACATTATAAATAATGCCTATAATAACATACTTTCCAATTTTTTTAAAGCTTCTAAAAAGGCCTCTTCTTGTTCATAACTAATACTTTTAACTTGAGTATCTAAACTGTTTTCATCTTCTTTAGCAATGTTTTTTAAATCGACTTGTTTAATTTTAACACCCAAACTATCATCTTCAGAAGCATAATTTATTTTCATAGCACTATTTGATTTTATAAGTTCATCATAGCTTATAATAGCTTTTTCTTCTTGTTCTTTTTCATAGGGAGTAAGATCTATTGTTACTTCTTTTTTGCTTTCTTCAAGCTCTTTACTAATTGCTTTTAAATCCAACATATCATTTACTTCACTTTCTTCTATTTCCATAGTCGTTATACGATACATATAAATTATAGAAATAATTAAAATTATAAAAGCTACCAAAGATATTAAAATAATCATATCAATAATCGAAAATTCTCCAATAACATTTATAATTCCTACTGCTAAATTTTTCATTATTTTTCACCTGCAGTGTTATTATAGCAATTTCGGCAGCAAGTGTAAACTTATATGTCTTAATTTACGTTTTGTTTAACAGATATGTGTAAAACAAAAAGAGGTTTCCCTCTTTAGTAATAGATAACACCAGCTAAAATAATAGCAAGTAAGATATATAAAACAATTATAAAATAAGCACTATTTGCATTATTGCAACTATTTTTTTTGTTTTTTTCGCATGGTGTTGATTTTCCACAGCAATTTTTTTGCATATAAGTACCTCCTAAGAATAGTTTATTAGATAAATGCTCCTACAATGATTATTAGTAAAATGAATAAAACTAAGATGATAGCGGGACCTAAACATCCACAGTTATTATTATTCATAAATCATTCCTCCTTTTTTGTCTTTTCATTTATATAATATACATTACCCAGATTTTGTGTGCTTCTTTTGGCTTGTGTTTTTAGTTAATGGTTGGTATAATTTATTATGTTTAGGAGGAAAAATGAAAAAGAAATTATTAGTTTTGGCAGTTTGTTTGATGTTAACTGCTGGATGTGCAAAAGAGATTCCAAAATTAAAAAATGGCGAAGAAGCTGTAGTATCATTAGAACAAGGAAAAATTAGTGTTGATGATTTATATGAAGAAATAAAAAATACTTATGGTTTGACTACTTTAGTTAATATGGTAGACAAAAAAATCTTAGAAGATAAATATAAAGATGATTTAGAAGAAGCAACTAAATCCGCAGATAGTCAAATTGCTTCTTTAGAAGAATATTACGGTGATGATGCTTTAAGTGCTGTTCAACAATATACAGGATATTCTACTATGGAAGCATATAAAGATTATTTATATTTAGCTTACTTACAAAATTTAGCTGTTGAAGATTATGCTAAAGAGCAAATTGATGATAAACAAATTGAAGAGTATTATAGTAATGAAGTTAAAGGAGATATCGAAGTTTCTCATATTTTAATCACTCCGGATGTTACTGATGATATGAGTGATGAAGATAAAACTAAGGCTGAAGATGAAGCTAAGAAAAAAGCTGAAGAGTTGATTAAAAAATTAGATGAAGCTGAAGATAAAAAAGCTACTTTTGAAACTCTAGCAAAAGAAAATTCTGATGATGAGGCTACGAGTGATAAGGGTGGAAGTTTAGGATATATTAATACGGATACTTTATCTAGTGATTATGGAACTTTTAGTGAAGAAGCTTATAAATTAGAAGATGGCAAATATACTACTAGCCCTGTTAAATCTAGTTTAGGCTATCATATTATATTACGTACTAATACTAAAGAAAAAGCTAAACTTGATGATGTTAAAAATACGATTATAGAAAAGTTAGCTGAAGAGTTAATTTCAAACGATAATACAACTTCTGTTAATGCCCTACAAGCTTTACGTAAAGAATATGGTATGGAAATTAATGATAGTGAATTAAATAAACAATATTCTAATTTTATTCAAAATTCTTTAGCAGCAGCTATTGAAGCTAACAGTTCTCAAAATGAAGAATAGAAAAAAGCGAGTTAATCGCTTTTTATTTGCTCTAAATATTTTGAAATAAGTTCTTTACTATAGCCTTTTTGATAAAGTCTTTGTTGTAAATTTAAATACAAAGCTTCTTTTTGATATTTATGAGATAATCTTTTGTAAATTTTATTAGCAGTATTTATAAAATTTTCTTCTTGAAAAATAGTAACTTTATCTAATAATTCTTGATACAAATTAGCTCTATACCCCAAATTATTTAAATAATTACTAGTTTTTTGTTTAAATAATAGTTGGCTATCTTTGTTAGTATTTTTTCTTTTATCAATAATTTTTTGAATTTTTTCTTGCCAGACTAAATCAGATATCGAAGATAGGCTTTCATCTATTTTCTCTTCGCTTATATCTTCATTTAATAAAGCTCTTTTAATTTTTAAGGGCCCATTTAAAGTTAGTTTAAGTTGATCGGATATGTACATCTTTATATATTTAGTATCATCAAGATAATTTTGTTGTTCTAGCTTTTGTAAAGTACTTTCGATTTCTAGATCATTATAGCCTTGTTTGTGTAAATAATTTATTAGTTCTTTTTTACTGCGCATTTTAACAGATAAATACTTTAGGGCTTGATAATAACTTTTAAGACTTTTATTAGCTTTAACGATATTTTCAAGTTCTTCTTCAGATATAGCTTTTTTTAGTAAAAGCTCATGGGTAATAATTATCTCATCATATAAATTGACTTCTAAATTGTTTTCTAATATAACTTTATATTCATTAGAATTAATTTTTTTATAAGAAAGTATTTTCACTTTTTCACCTCTTAATAATTGTATATACAAATATTGTTTTGGTCAATATTATAGCATTTAAAAACAGGCATTTTGTAATGCTTGTTTTTAAATATCTAACGTTTTTTTGTATTCAAAGCAAACTTTATCTAAATCAGTTAGCAACTTATCAATATCTTTTTCTGATTTAGTACGCACGCCACTAGCGAATTTATGGCCTCCCCCACCATATTTAGCAGCTACTTCATTAATAATTGGTCCTCGCGAGCGAATATTGACTTTATAAAGTTGATTATTTTCATCACAAGTAATAAATGCCCAAGCATGAACTTCTTTAATAAAATTAAAATCATTAATCATATTAGAAGCTGTAGCTGTATCAACATTATATTTTTTAATAACATCCGGAGTAATTTTAACATAAGCAAATCCATTTTCACTAACGGTTAAATGTTGCGATAAATACCCATGAAATTTTATTTCACACAAAGGGCGTTCATAAAGGTATGGATATAATTCTTGAAAATTAATATTACTTTTTTCTAATAACTCGGTTACGATTTTAAAAGTATGGATAGTAGTATATGAGAGTAAAAAGCGATCGCTATCAGAAACAATTCCTAAAAAAAGGTTCTCAGCTACTCTTTTAGGAAGTTCTAACTTCGTTTTTAAGATAAGTTCCGCAATTAATTGACAAGTCGAGGAAGCATTGGTATCTATCCATTCGACGGTACCCATTTTATCTTCAAAAGGATGATGGTCTATTTTAACAATTTCTTTATAAAAAGTTAAATCAACGCCATCAATACGATGCAAATTGGGAACATCTAAAGCTATTAATAAGGGAGAATGTAAAGTTTCTTCCTCTACTTTATCCAAACTTCCAAAATATTTAAAACGGGAAACGGCTTTTCCTACAGCATAAACTTTTTTGTTTGGAAAAGTCTGTTCAATGCAATCTCTTAAAGCAATTTGACTAGCTACAGCATCGGGATCTGGTCCAACATGACGAGCAATAACTATTTCATCATATTTTTTTATTTTTTTATAAATCTGTTTGATAATTGGGTTTATAACAACCACTTCCTTAACTAATTAATTCGTATGTATCTAAAGCTATCATTAATTCTTCATCTGTTGGTACAACATAAACAGGTATTTTAGAATCTTGTGTACTAATTAAACCGAAAGTACCAAAAGTTTCTTCGTTTTTTACCTCATCTAAAGTTACGCCTAAGCTTTTAATCTTTTCAACTATTCCCTTTCTAAAAGGACGACTCATTTCTCCTAACCCAGCTGTAAAGCAAATAACATCGGCCCCATTTAGTAAATTATTATACATAGCAATATAATTAGCTACTTTTTGGGTATAAATATCAAATGCTAGTATTGCTTGATGATTATTTTTTTCAATAGCCATTTGAATATCTCTGGCATCAGAAGATATACCACTAATTCCTAAAAGTCCTGATTTTTTATTCAGATCATTCATTACTTCATCAATAGTTTTATTTTCTTTTTTCATTATGTAAGGAATAATGCTAACGTCAATATCTCCAGCACGAGTTCCCATTACCACACCAGGTGTTGGTGTAAATCCCATGGAAGTATCAATTACTTTACCGGAATCAATTGCCGCTAAAGATGCCCCACTGCCAATATGACAAGATATGACTTTTAAATCGTCTTTTTGTAAATATTCACTAATTGTTTTATTTATAAAACGATGCGATGTTCCATGAAAACCATATTTGCGAACTTTATATTTTTGATACCACTCATATGGTGTAGCATAAATATATGATGTCTCGTCCATACTTTGATGAAAAGCTGTATCAAAAACGCCTACCATTGGAGTAGTTGGCAAAGCTTCCATAAATGCTTTGACACCTATTAAGTTAGCAGGATTATGTAGTGGAGCGAGTTCATTAAATGATGCAATATCTTCTAAAATACTTTCATTTAACAAGACACTTTTACTATATTTATCAGCACCATGCACAATGCGATGACCTACTCCATCTATTTCATCTAAAGATTTTATTACTTTATTGGAAATTAATTCCTCAATTAGATAATCAACAGCAATTTTATGATCTTTTAAGTCTACTTGACGGATAAGTTTTTCCCCATTTATTTTTATTGTATAAAAACTGTTACCAATGCCAATTTTTTCAAAGTATCCACTAATTAATTTATTATTGCTAGGAAGCTCGATTAAAGTAAATTTTAAAGAAGAACTTCCGGCGTTAACAGATAATATTTTCATTTTTTCACCTCGCTTTTAATTATACAAAAAAAAAGCTTAAAAAGCTATTTTTTCTTACAAATATAGTCTTTGTTGACAAAGTTTTTAGGACGCATGAAAAGATTTTCTTCATTAATGTAGCGTTTGTTTTCAAGGCCAAAATTATAACCATATTCATTAGTTAAATTATAAGTACATTCTTCATAAGCATCTTTAGGTGTTAAAGTAGCATGCTTATAATGATAATCTAAATATCTCATATTTATCACCATTATTATGATGTATAATTTTAAGGATTTTATACATATTAATAAAGGGTGATAGTAAATGAAAGATCCTTATTTTAATCAAAGTATTGACTGCGAGGTCCATAATTGTACATATTGTAACTGTGAGGAAAATAAATGTGGACTAGCTAAAATCAAAATATGTTGGATTGCAAATAATGGTAGTAAATTAGAAACGATTTGCGATAGTTTTAAAAATAAGGATTAAAATTCACGAAGAACTTTAATCCTTTTTAATTTATAATAATTCATTATGAGATTTTTCTTGCGGATTTATTTTAATTATTTCATGATGTTTTAAAGCTTCATATATTAATTTTTCATAATCAAAGTTTTTTTCATACAAATAACATTTATCTAAAGTAGGATTTATTACCGGATGTTTGGGAACAAAAATAGTGCAACAATCTTCATATGGTAAAATACTAGTTTTATAAGTATCTATTTGTTTGGCAAGGGCAATTATTTCCAATTTATCAAAACAAGCAAGTGGTCTAATGACAGGCATTTTAATGGCTTCGTTTATCACGTTCATGCTTGCTAAGGTTTGTGAGGCTACCTGCCCTATGCTTTCACCATTAACTATAATTGAACCGCGAGCATTATAAGATAATTTGGCACTAATACGATACATCATACGACGCATGATAGTAATTAAATATTCATGAGGAATATTTTTATAGATAGTTTCTTGAATTTTTGTAAAATTTATAACATGTAATTTTATTCCATTATTATATAAAGCTAATTTTTTAGCTAGAGCAATAACTTTATTTTTGGCTTCTATACTAGTATGAGGCGGACTTTCAAAATATACTGCTTCTAATTTTACCCCTCTTTTAATTGCCATATAGCCAGCTACTGGAGAATCTATTCCCCCACTTAACATCAGCATTCCTTTGCCTAAAACTCCAACAGGATAACCACCTAAGCCTTTAATTTTATCGAAGTAAATATATGATTTGTTTTGGCGAATCTCGACATTAATTAATAACTCGGGATTATGAACATCTACTTGCACATTTTCTTTATTTTTTAAAATAATACCGCCTAATTTACGACTTATATCCATACTGGAAATAGGATATTTTTTATCGCTTCTTTTAGTTTCGACTTTAAATGTATTAAAGTTTGTTGAAGATAATAAATTTAATAAATGAAAACTAATATTTTCCAAAGTATTATCTGATAATTCATATGCAATAACAATCTGGTGAATACCAAAAATATTTTGAACTTTTGTTAATATTTGATCTATATCATTACCAGTAATAAACATACGAGCTTTATCAAAAGTTATTTCATGTTCTAAACTAGTTAAAGTATATTCAATATTTTTCTTTAAAGTATTTAAAAATAAGCCAATATTATCTTTTTTAGTTGATAGTTCCCCATATTTAATCATTATTAATTTGCGCATAAAACACCCCTTTTAAGAAGTTTATTTGGTTTTTTCTTTTCAATTATATGTTAGTACATTTTTAAAATCAAGCCTTAATTACTTTGTTCTTTCAAAAGTTGCCAAAAACTGCTTAATTATGTATAATTAAGTTGGTGATGATATGAGTTCAATATGGCAGTATGTAATTATTATAGTTGTTTTAGCAATTATATCTTTAGTAGTTGTTAAAATTAACAAAAAAGATTTTGGTATTGAGGCTAATAAGTTAATCCAATTTTTAGGTGGTAAAGATAACATTATTAATTGTGAATGTAATATGTCGCGTTTTAAAGTTATTTTAAAAGATGTTAGTAAGGCTGATAAAGATGGTATTCAAAAATTGGGAGCAAAAGGAATTGTAGAAGTTGATAATCAATTAAAAATTATCTTTGGTAAAAATGCTAAGACTCTAAAAAGATATATTGAAGATTTATTATAAATATATTTTTTATGAGGAGGCTTTAAAGACTTAATAGGTCTTTTTTTGTTGCTTAAATATTTAGTTAATGTTATATTACAAATATCTAAAAAATAAAGCTAAAATGAATTATTAAAAAAAGTAAGGTGATGAAGTCTATGCAAAATTATATTACAGCACTTTTGATAGCGGCTTTAGTTTTTCCAATACTTGCTTTTATATTAACTATTCCATTTATGATTTTGCAATATCATAAATATGGAGCTATTACTATTAAAAAGACTCTGATTATTTTTTCGTTTATCTTTTATTTATTATGTGTACTTTGTTTAGCTATATTACCTCTACCCTCATTAGATATTGTATCTTCCTCTAAAAGACCGTGGTATAATTTAAAGTTATTTGAATTTATTAGTGAAATGAACGCTAGTAATGTTTTGGATATAAAAGATCCTAGAACGTATATATCTATATTTACAACCAATAAAATTTTAGAGCCCTTATTTAATATACTCTTAACGGTCCCACTAGGAATTTATCTACGTTATTATTTTAAAAAAGGCTGGTTTACGACTATTTTATATTCTTTTTTGTTATCTTTATTTTTAGAAGTTACGCAACTTTCTGGGTTATATTATATTTATCCTCGTCCTTATCGCTTATTTGATGTTAATGATTTATTTAATAATACTTTAGGAGGATTATTAGGATTTATTCTAACTCCCCTATTTAGTTTTTTCTTACCTACGAGAGATCAACTTGATGAAGAATCTTTAAGACGAAGTAAAGATGTATCTTTTACCAGACGTTTTATTGGATATTTGATTGATATGGTTTTGTTATTTTTTATACTAGCTATATGTCCTATTCAATTTAGATTTATTAATACTTTAATTATTGGTTTATACTTTAGTCTGTCAACATTTATATTTAATGGTTTTACTTTTGGGAAGTTTATTGTCCATATTAAACTGTCTAACCCCAAGAAAAAAAGACTAGGATTAATATCTTGTTTGCTTCGAGGTTTTATTTTTGAAAGTTTAATTCTTAATAATATTATATTTTTAAATGAGTTTAATATTCCTTTTTATAAAATAATTATTATTCAAA
>CALVQP010000017.1 GCA_944358225.1 uncultured Bacilli bacterium | reverse complement strand
TTTCTGATATGACTCATTTTTATTATCTAAAAATAGTGTTAGTGATTTTCCTCACCAACACTATTTATTATAGAACCAAAATAGCACTTAAGAAAGTGCTTTTTTTGTGGAAATAATTTTGGTATAGAATAAAAATATTTTCTTACAATAAAAATGGTGATAATTATGCCTTTAAATAAAAGTTCTATTAATTTTGGATTAGTCTATATTCCGATAAATTATACTACGCTCGTAAAACCATCAGGAATAGATTTTACGATGTTAGATCGAAAATCAATGGGTAAAATTCGTTATAAAAAAGTTAATGAATTGGATGGTAAAGAAGTTAATAATAAGGATATTGTTAAAGGGTATGAATATGAAGAAAATAAATATGTTATTTTTGAACCTAAAGATTTTGATAAATTGAAAACATTTCAGGATAAAACTATTAATATTTTAAAATTTGTAGATATATCAGAAATTGATCCTATTTATTATGATAAACCGTATTATGTAGTATCTAATAATGCTGATCATGCTTTTTATTTATTAGCTAAAGCCATGGAAAAAAAGAAAAAAGTAGGAATTGCTAAAACAGTTATTGGACAAAAAGAAGCATTAATTATTATTAGATCTAAAAATGGACGATTATTTTTAAATACTTTGTTTTTTGCCGAGGAAATTAAAGATTTAGAGTATCCTAAAGTAGAAAATAATTTTACTAAAGAAGAATTAGCTATGGCAGAGACTTTAATTGATAATATGAGTGGTTCTTTTGATATCAATGATTACAAAGATACTTATGAAGATAAGCTAAAAGAAGCAATAAAGAAAAAAATTGCGGGAAAGGAGATAAAAAAGCCCAAAGAAAAAAGTAGAAGTAAAAAAATTAATAATTTGATGGAAGCTTTAAATGAAAGTATAAAAGCAACTAGTAAGAAGGGAAAGAAAAAATAGTGGATATTTTTGCACGTAAAAACATAAAACCAATGTTATTAACTTTAGGAACTCCTTTTAATAGAGAGGATTATATTTATGAGTTTAAGTTTGATGGGTATCGCTGTATTTGTTATATAGACGAAAACGAAGTGGTTTTAAAAAGTAGAAATAATACGGATTTTACTAAAAAATATCCCGAATTGCAGGATTTAACTGATTCGGTAAATAAAAAGTGTATTTTAGATGGAGAAATTGTGGCCTTTGGAGAGAACGGACCAGATTTTGCTAAGTTACAAAAAATTAGTCGTATGAAAAATAGAAGTGATGTAAATAGTGTTTATTTTGTTGCTTTTGATATTTTGTATTACGATCAAGAGGATTTAAGAACTATGCCTTTAAGAAAACGAAAAAAGATAATAGATACTAAAGTTAAAGAGCAAGGACATTTGATAAAAGTAAAGTATATTTTACAAAACGGGCTGGAGCTTTATAAAGAAGCGCAAAGATTAAACTTAGAAGGGGTGGTAGCTAAAGATTTTAATAGTATATATGAAAGTGGGAAAAGAGTTTTGTATTGGCAAAAATTTAAGTTCTTTAAAGTAAATGAATTTTATATATGGGGTGTAAAAAAAGAACAAGGAATAATTAAGTCTGTAGTCGTTTTTCAAAAAAGGCAAAACGATTATATATATCGCGGTAAAGTAAATGTTGCAAATGCTAAAGATAAAGAATTTTTAAATAAGTTTGTCCGTCTTTATCAAACTAAAGAGGAAAAATTTAATATAAAGAATGTAATATGGGTAAAACAACCAATATTATGTGAAATTAAATATAAGGAAATAACTAATAGTGGTTCTTTAAGACATCCGGTGTTAGTAAAAATAAAGTCTTAATTGTTAAACTATTACATATAATATAGTAAGTCATTATCGTGGAGATTTGACAGTACAGTAAATCAGTGATAAAATGCAATTGTTTTTAAAACATTGATGAAAAGAAGTAACTATTTAGACTTTTTAAAGAGAGCTTATGGTTGGTGAGAATAAGTAAAATATAAATAGTGAATAACATTTCGGAGTGCTTAAAGAAATAAGTAGACTAAGCCGGTGGGCAAACCGTTATATTTGCTAGATTTGATAGAATCGAAAAAAGTGATTATGATATAATTTCGTAATAAATAGGGTGGCACCGCGGAATGCTAGTTTTCGTCCCTTGACATTAGTCAGGATGGAAACTAGCATTTTTTAATTTAGGAGGAAAAAGATGAAAGAGTTACAATTAACCCAAACACAATTATTATATTTAAAAGAATTATTAGAGTCTAAAAAAGCTAGGGAGCGTTTTGAAAATATTTTACAAGCCAGATCATTTTGTGCTTTTTTGGAATCTAGCGGAATATTTTTTGATTTATGTATAAAACACCCTATAGCAAAGGCGTGCTATGAGTCGGAGCAATATTATCAAAAATATCAATATTTAATGCCTGAATATAGTGTTTGTAAACATTTATTAGTTCAAGAAAGAAAAGGAGAGAAAAGAAAGTTTTTAATTATAGTAGATAGTCATAAACAAGTAGATATGGCCCAATGTAAGATAGACTTAGAGACTAAAAAATTAGAATTTGTTAATGATGATGGATTAGAAGAACTTTTGCATACTAAAGCGGGAAATATCTCGATATTTAATATGATGTATGATGTTACAAAACAAATAGAGTTGGTAATTGATGAAGAATTATTGCAAAAAGACTGTTTAGTTTTTCATCCATTATATAATGAATTAAGTATTTTTATAAAACCGGAAGAGTTTTTAAAATTTTTGGAGTTAATTCAAAGAGAAGCTAAAATAATGGAAATTGCTTCTAAAGAGGTTTGTACGAAACAAAAAATGTTGGTTAGAAAAAATTGAATATTGGTCAATGATGTGAAACAAAAAAACATAAAACTATTGATTTTTATTAGCAAGTTTTTATATAGAAATGTTTCACATCTATTGTACAACTACAATAATTTTCGACAATTGAAGGGAATTATATTTACTTTTGTTCGGCAAAACACTATGATGTATGTACGAAAGTAAATAGGTGGTTTTATGAATAATGAAAAAAAATTAATAGAATTTTTAGAAAAAAACAATGGCTATATTACTACTGCTGAATTAGTAGAACTTAATATTTATAAATCACAAATTCAATTTTATATTGATAAAGGAATTATAGAAAAAGTTAGTCATGGTTTATACATGAGTACAAATACTTTTAAAGATGAATATTATATTTTACAAAAAAACTATCCAAGTGCAATATTTTCCTATAATACAGCACTACATATTTTAAATCTTACAAATAAAACACCATCTGTAATTGATATAACTGTACCAAGAAACAAAAAAGTTAGAGGACATTATAATATTCATTATGTTTCAGAAAATTATTATGAAATAGGTATTATAAAAGTAACTAGTCCATTGGGTAATCCTGTTAAAGTATATAATGCCGAAAGATGTATTTGTGATATGTTAAGATCAGAAAAAGAATTTGATTTAGAACTCCAAAATAGAGTATTAGATTATTACTTTAGTAATAAAGATAAAAATGTTGAGTTATTATTAGAATATGCTAAAATTTTCAATATTTATGAAAAGGTTAATACGATTGTGGAGGTCATGATGAAATGGTAGATATAACTGAATAAAAAGATTAGCAAAAGAAATAGAAAATAAATATGATCTTAATTATTATGAAATATTACAAAGATATATGTTTGAAAGAGTGTTAGAAAGAATATCTGTGTCAAAATATCAAGAAAAATTTATTTTAAAGGGTGGTTTGTTATTGCAAGTTTTTATATAGAAATGTTTCACATCTATTGTACAACTATGTTAGTTAGAAAAAATTAGGTTTGTTTTTGCTAGTAAATATGGTAGTATTTAAATAGAGGTAGATTTAATATGGCGTATATAAAATTTAGAGAATTATCCAAATATTTTGATTTTAAAGAAGAAATTGATTATAATAGATTGCCTGATTATGCAATAGAGTATATCGATACAGATGAAAGATTTGTTTTTGCATATAAAAATAATAAAGATTATGTTGTTTTTACAAATAAGAAAATGATTTTATTTGATCGAGATGCGATGGCGATGTATTATAAAAAAATTCATGTGATTCCGTATGTTTCAATATCTACTAGTGCTATAAATTACAAGCCGGGTAAAGTTGAGTTGTTATTTAGTTTTGATAGCGGGTATCAATTACATATTAATTTTGTAGGAATGAATCATGATAAAAAAGAAAATATCAAAAAAGTTTTTAAAGTAATGATGAAAGAAAAAATAAGATTAAGTAAGTAAAATAAAATTCTGTTTAACTTTATTTAAGCAGGATTTTTTAAAGGGAACAAAAAGTTATGATATAATTGAATCAAGTATTAGTATTGCGGGGTGATATTTTGTATATTCCATTAAAAGTTGTAACTGATTATTCTTTATTAAAAAGTATGATTAAAATTGATGATTTAATAAAGTTTTTAAAAGAACATAATCTGAAAACCTGCGCAATATGTGATGAAAATATGTTCGGAGCAATTGAGTTTTATCGTAAATGTTTAAATAATAACATAAAACCAATATTAGGCTTACAAGTAAAATTTAATAATTTTTATTTTTGTTTATATGCTAAAAATTATGCTGGTTATCAAAATCTTTTACTTTTAAATACCCTAATGCAAGAAAAAGAATTAGTTTTAGAAGATTTAGTGTTGTATAAAGATAATGTAATTGCTGTAATAGAGTTAAAACAGGCTACTTACTATGCTAAATTTAAAGATATTTATCCAGATGTTTATATTGCTTATACTAGTGAATATGAAAAAAATAATGCTTTAATTACGACAAGTAATATTTTATTTGCACCCAAAATATTAGCTTTAAAACTAGAAGATGTAAATTATTTAAAATATTTGGATATGATTTCTAATAATGAAAATATTGATTTTTATCAAAGTAGGGATTATAGTAAAAATTATTATTTTGAAGTAAGTGAAGAAGAAGATATTAAAACAACATATGATTTTAGTAATTTATGTAATGTTGAAATACCATATAATAAAAGATATATTCCTAAGTATGATGTAAATATAAACTCACTAGATTATTTAAAAGCTTTAGCTTTAAAAGGCTTATTGAAAAGATTAAATAATCAAAAAGATGATAAATATATTAAAAGATTAAATTATGAGTTAACAGTTATTGAACAAATGGGATTTGTCGATTATTTTTTGATTGTTTATGATTATGTTTTATATGCTAAAAAACATGATATTTTAGTTGGTCCAGGTAGAGGAAGTGCTGCGGGGTCATTAGTTGCTTATGCTTTAGGTATTATTGATATTGATCCTTTAAAATATAATTTATTATTTGAAAGATTTTTAAATAAAGAAAGAATTACCATGCCCGATATCGATATAGATTTTCAAGATAATAAACGAGAAGAAGTCTTTGAATATTTAAGGCACAGGTATGACTTAGATAAAGTGGCTCATATTATGACTTATGCTACTTTAGGTAGTAAACAAGTAATAAGAGATGTGGCAAGAGTTTTAAATATTGACGAAGATAGAATGTATAAGGTAACAAAATACATTGATGCTAAAAAAAATCTTCTTTTTAATTATCAAAATAATCAAGAGTTACAAACGGTATTAAAATATGATCAAAAGTTAGGGCAAATGTATCAAATTGCGATGAAGTTAGAAGGTTTAAAAAGACAAATTAGTACGCATGCTTCTGGAGTTGTTGTAAGTAGTAAGCCTTTAGATAATATAATTGCTATGGTTAAAAATAATGATACTTATTTGACCGGTTGTACAATGGAATATTTGGAAGATTTAGGTCTTATTAAAATGGATCTACTAGCTATTAAAAATTTAAGAATCATTAAAGATATTTTGAACTTGATAAAAACGAGTACAGGACAAGATTTAAAATTAGCTGATATTCCTTTAGATGATGAGATGACTTTAGAATTATTTGCTAGAGGAGCTACCGATGGCGTCTTTCAATTTGAAAGTGAGGGCATGAAAAGTTTTTTAAAGAAATTAAAGCCCAAATGTTTTGAGGATTTAATTGCAGCAATTGCTTTATACCGTCCGGGACCAATGGATAATATCGATGAATTTATTAAACGTAAAGAAAAAAAAGTGACAACACTATACTTACATGAAGATTTAAAAGATATTTTAGAAAATACTTACGGAATTATTGTTTATCAAGAACAAATAATGCAAATACTTGTGAAAATGGGTGGCTACAGCTATGCTCAAGCTGATAATATTCGAAGAGCTATGAGTAAAAAGAAAGTTGATGTAATGCAACAAGAACGCCAGATATTTATAAAAAGTGCGATGCAAAATGGTTATAGTGAAAGTGTGGCTGTAAAAGTGTATGATTTAATTGTAAAATTTGCAAATTATGGCTTTAATAAATCGCATTCGGTAGCTTATGCTTTAGTGGGATATCAAATGGCTTATTTAAAAGCGCATTATAATTTGCTTTATTATGTTAACTTACTAAATATGAGTATTGCTAGTGAGGTTAAAACAAATGAATATTTACATATTTTAAAACAAAATAATGTGAAGATATACTCACCAAATATAAATTTGAGTAAAAGAACTTATGTAATTAAAAATAATTCTATTTTATTGCCCTTAACGGTTGTAAAAAATGTAAGTAGTAATCAGGCTGAGGCAATTATTGAAGAAAGAAAACAAGGGGTATATCAAGATTTATTTGATTTTGTTAAAAGAACTATTAAACATGGAGTAAATCAAAAAACAATTGAATCTTTGATTTATGTAGATGCTTTACGTGATTTCAAGTTAAATAAAAAAACTTTAATTACTAATTTAGAAAGTGCTTATACATATGCCGAATTAACTAGCCAAATAGCATCGCCCCTTATTTTAAAACCGAAAATAGAGGAAGTGAGTGAATATAATGTTGGCCAGTTAATTAGTTATGAAAAAGAAAACTTAGGTTTTTATATATCTAATCATCCGACTGGCAAATATCATTTAGATAATGCAATTAAATTAAATTGTGTAAATAGTTATTTTGATAAATTTGTGAAATGTATTGTTTATGTTACAAGAATTACGAATATAAATACTAAAAAAGGTGATAAGATGAGTTTTGTAACAGCCGAAGATGAAAGTGCCAGTTTGGATTTTGTAGTATTTCCTGCTAAAATAAGTTTGATGACTAAATTTAAGGAAAAGGATATTATTTTAGTAAGTGGTAAAGTCGAAAAAAGAATAGATAAGTATCAAATTGTGGTATCAAATATCGAAAAAATAAACTAAATAAGGAGTCATTATGGAGCAGTTAAACAGATTTTTTAAGAGTATAAATTTTATAGATGAAGAAAATGTTTTTGTTGATGCGAAAATTTTAAAAGTACTCGTCAATAAAGATAAACAAACTTTTAAAGTTTTTTTACAGTTGCCTTCGATTATAAAAAAAGAAGAAATAGACAAATTAAATGCAGCGTGTTTAAATAAAATTAATGGAAAATATGAAGTTAGTATTGATTTTACCTATTTAAAAATAGATGAAGAACTTTTGATAGAGTATGTAAAATCGGTAGTTAAAAACTTAATTAATTCCCGTCCTTCTTTGTCAGCTTTAATAGATAATGAAATACGTTTAGATAAAAATACTATTATTATTGAAGTTGCTAATAAAATTGAAGAAGAAAAGATGTTAAAAGAACAAGATAATATTTTAAAACCTTTAGCTTTATATGGTTTTAAAGATTTAAAGTTGCAAACTTATTTAAATAAGGAAAAAGAAATGTTAGTAAAACAAAGTATAGAATCTTCTTTAAAACAAAAGGTAGTTTTAGTAGAAGAGAGTCCTAGTAATATTATTGTAGGAAAATATGTTGATGGACCAGTTGAGAAAATTGATAATATTTTAGGGGATATGAAAAATATTATTATTGAGGGGTTTATATTTGGTATTGATACTATGGAAAGAGAAAATATTAATATCATTACTTTAAAAATATCAGATAAATCTAATAGTATGTTAGCCAAGATTTTTAAAAGAGATAAAGAAGAGTACAAAAGCGTTTTAAAACGCTTAAAAGTAGGAAATTATTATCGTTTTCATGGAAATGCGGAATTTGATAACTTTGCTAAAGATATTGTTTTAGCAATACGAAATTTGGAAAGTATTGATTCTAAAGATGAAAAATGTATTGATTTAGAAGAAGAAAAAAGAGTAGAATTACATGTTCATACTTTTATGAGTATGATGGATAGTGTTGTACCTGCGAAAGAATTAATTAAACATGCTATTAATTTGGGTCATAAAGCTGTAGCTGTTACTGATCATAATTGTTTACAAAGTTATCCTGATCTTTATCATGAAGTTTGTGCTTATAATAAGGGTAGGGAAGAAGAGGATAAGTTTAAAGTTCTATATGGTGCCGAATTAAATGTAGTTAATGATGATGTCGATGTTATTTTTAATGTTAAAGAGTATCCCTTAATAGATCAAACTTATGTTGTTTTTGATACGGAAACAACAGGATTTCATCCCGGAAAGGATCAAATGATTGAAATAGGGGCCGTTAAAATTAAAAATGATGAAATTATTGATCGGTTTGATGAACTAATTGATCCTAAACGTCCTTTACCACAAAAAATAATTGAACTCACATGTATTACTGATGAAATGTTACAGGGAAAAGCTAGTGAAGAAGAAGTTACGAGAAGATTTTTAGACTTTGTAGGAGATCTTCCTATGGTTGCTCATAATGCCAAGTTCGATATTTCTTTTATGAAAATGGCCATGCAAAAATATAACTTAGGAGAATTTACTAATACCGTCGTTGATACGATGAGTTTAGCTCGAATTCTTAATCCCGATTGGCCTAATCATAAATTGACGACTTTAGTTAGAAGATATAAAATCGAATGGGATGAAGATGCGCACCATCGTGCGGATTATGATAGTGAGGGAACAGCTAAAGCTTTTTACAAGATGGCTAAAATTATGTATGATCGTAATATTGAAACGACTATGGATATTTACAATTCTATTGATCAAGAACAATTAGTGAAGTTTTCTTTTCCTTTTCATTTAACGGTTTTAGCTAAAAATAAAGTGGGATTAAAAAATTTATTTAAAATTATTAGTATGGCTAATACTAAATATTTGTTTAAAAATGATCAGCCTAAAATTCCTCGTAATGAAATATTAAAACATAAAGAAGGTCTATTAATTGGTAGCGGTTGTGTTAACGGGGAAATTTTTGAAGCGGCATTAACTAAAGAAGATGATGAATTATCTAACATGATGCAATTTTATGATTATATTGAAGTGCAACCAATATCTCATATGAGTCACTTATTACAGATGGAATCTAGTGGTTTTAAAACGGAAAATGATCTTATTAATCATGTAAAAAAAATTATTAGGGTTGCTAAGGAAGCAGGGAAAGTAGTTTGTGCAACTGGAGATGTTCATAATTTACTATCAGAAGATAAAATTTATCGCGATATTATTGTTGATCAAAGAACTAATGGTAAATTACATCCTTTAAATCGTCCGGGAGTAACTGTTCCAGATATGAATTTTAAAACGACTAATGAAATGCTTGAGGCTTTTAGTTTTTTAGATGCGGATTTGGCTAAAGAAATTGTAGTTACTAATACCCAAAATATTGCGAAGCAAATTGAAGAAATTGAAGTAATTATTGAAACTGGTGGAGTACCTTTTTCACCACGAATCGAAAACTCGAAAGAGATAGTAGAAAATATGGTTTATGATAAGGCAAAAAGTTTATATGGTGATCCACTACCGCCGTTAATTGAAGAGCGTATTGCTCAAGAGCTTAAAGGTATTATTGGTGGTGGTTTTGATGTTATTTACTTAATAGCCCAAAAACTTGTAAAAAAGAGTAATGATGATGGTTATTTGGTAGGGTCCCGAGGATCAGTGGGGTCTTCGTTTGTTGCGACGATGATGGGAATTACTGAGGTTAATCCGTTACCTGCGCATTATTTGTGTCCAAAATGTAAGCATAGTATTTTTGAGCTTGATGGACAAGCTTTAGGAGCTACTTATTCTTCAGGGTATGATTTACCAGATATGAATTGTCCTAATTGTAATGAAGTCTTAAAAAAGGAAGGCCAAGACATGCCTTTTGCGACTTTTCTAGGTTTTAATGCGGATAAAGTTCCAGACATCGATCTTAATTTCTCCGGAGATTATCAGTGGAAAGCTCATGAATATACGAAAGAATTATTTGGTGTAGATAATGTTTATAGAGCGGGAACTATTGGTACAGTAGCCGAGAAAACTGCTTTTGGAATGGTCAAAAAATATTGTGAAGATTTTAATATAGTTATGCGCAATATAGAAGTGGAACGTTTAGCCAAGGGGTGTACCGGAGTCAAAAGAACTACTGGTCAACATCCAGGAGGAATAGTTGTTATTCCCGGATATATGGATGTGTATGATTTTACGCCTTTTCAATATCCGGCTGAAGATAATACTTCGCTTTGGCGGACAACTCATTTTGATTATCATGCTATTGATCAAGATGTTTTGAAGTTAGATATATTAGGACACGATGATCCGACTGTTTTAAGAATGCTTCAAGATTTATCTAAAATAGATGTAACCAAAATTGATTTAGGAGATAAAGATACAATGCGTATTTTTACTAGTCCACAAGTTTTAGGCGTAACTAAAGAACAAATTAATTGTGAAACTGGTACTTTAGGAGTTCCGGAATTTGGAACCAAGTTTGTAATTGGAATGCTTAATGATACGAAACCTAAGACCTTTGCCGAATTAATTAAAATTTCAGGATTATCCCACGGAACAGATGTTTGGTTAGGTAATGCTCAAGAGTTAATTCGCAATAAAATTTGTGAGTTTAAAGATGTTATTGGGTGTCGTGATGATATTATGGTTTATTTAATGTATAACGGTGTAGAACCAATAAAAGCTTTTAAAATAATGGAATTTGTTCGTAAAGGTAAGGCTTCTAAAGATCCTGAAACTTGGAAAGATTATGTAAAAATAATGCAAGATGCGGATATAGCTGAGTGGTTTATTGAATCATGCCATAAGATTAAGTACATGTTTCCTAAGGCCCATGCGGCAGCTTATGTAATGAGTGCTTTTCGTATTGCTTGGTTTAAAGTGCATATGCCTATTTATTACTATGCGGCATTCTTAAGTATTAGATGTGATGATTATGATGTAGAATCGATGATTAAAGGTTATGATGCTGTTAAAGTTAAAATAATGGAGTTACAAGCTAAAGGTTATGATGCTACTAACAAAGATAAAGCAGTAATTGAAACTTTACAAGTATGTTTAGAAATGTTAGCTAGAGGTTTTACTTTTAAAAATATTGATATTAAAAAAAGTGAGGCTACCAAGTTTGTTATTGACGATGATCAAAAGAGTTTGATTTTGCCTTTTAAAACTATTGATGGTTTAGGAGAAGCTGTTGCAAGTACAATTATTGAAAAGCGAAATGAAAAAGAATACTATTCAATTGAAGATTTACAAAATAGAGGTAAAGTTAACCAAACAACCTTAGCAAAGTTAAGATCTCTAGGAGTACTTGATGACTTACCTGAAACTTCCCAATTAAGTTTATTTTAAAAAGATATTTACTTTTAAATTTAAATATCTTTTTTTATAATTTAAATTAGTTTTTTAAAACTTGCAAGAACAAATATTTTTTTAATATAATTATGTAGGTGATGAGATGAAAAAAATCATTGTTGGTTTAATTGGTCAAACGGAAGGTTTTGATAATGATGATAGTCTTTTTAAAGATCGATACTATTTTTTAGATAATTATAGTCAAAAAATTGTAAAAAATGGTGGCATCCCGCTAGGAATTGTGATGAATAATTTGAAATTAATTGATGAAGCTTTAGAACTTTGCGATTGTTTTGTTATTACTGGTGGTAGTCAAATTCTAGATTATCATGTGCAAATAATTGATTATGCCCTTAAAACTAACAAACCGCTACTGGGTATTTGTTGTGGCATGCAAGCAATGGCAGTCTATGATCATAATGATCAATTATTAGAAGTTTTAAATCATGATTTTAAAGGATTAAAGAGCAATTCTCAGGCAGTTTTTCATCAAATAAATATTAAAAAAAATTCTATATTAGCTAATATTTTTAAAACTAATAAATTAATGGTTAATTCTTACCATCAATATAAAATAACTAAACAACTCAATAATTTTTGGATCACAGCTGTTAGTGAAGATGGCGTGATAGAAGCTATAGAACATAAAGAAAAATGGCTAATTGGCGTGCAGTGGCATCCGGAAGTGTTAAATAATATGGATATATTATTTAAAGAGTTATTCAAGCAAGCAAGGAAGTATAAAAATGATAAATGTTGAAAAAATCAATTTCAAAGGTAACCATAAAATATGTGTCATAAGTGATATTCATCACATTAAAAGATTAACTAAAGAATTTTATGAAAGCATTGTTAGAATTGTAATAAAAGAAAAACCTAATTACATATTAATCCCGGGAGATATTATCGATGATCCTAAACTTTTATTAAAAGAACTGGCTATGGTCAAACAGTTAAAATTTTTTATAAAAAATTTAAGCGAAATTTGTCCTGTAATTATTTCTAAAGGCAATCATGAAATTAGACATTTAAATATAGATATTGGTTTATTGTATAAAGAACTAAAATTTGATAATGTCTATATTTTAGATAATAAACAAATACAAATAGAGGATTTTAATTTCTTGGGATTTTGTCCTAGCAATATGGGAAAAGAAAGAAAAAAATTAATAAAAAAGGAAAATTTTATAAAAGAATATAATGCCTGTAATTTTAAGATCTTATCTGATAAGATAAATATCTTGTTATGTCATGATCCCTTAATTGTTGCTCAAGTGTATCAAAGTTTAAGGGGATTTTCTAAGTTAAATTATTGTATTAGTGGGCATATGCACAATGGATTAGTTCCTAAATGTTTAGAATCTTTTTTTAAAAGTCATGGTTTTTTTGGCCCTCATTATACTTTTTTTCCTAAGTATTGTCGGGGAATTCATTATTTAGGTAATACTAAATTAGTTGTTTGTAAATCTTTAAGGGTGTTAACAAGAGATAATATTTTATTTAGAAATTTAGATAAATTGTATAATAATACTATTACATTTATAAAATTATAAAAATTATTTTTTTGTTGTAATTTTTTATAAATGTAGATAAAGTAGTTGTTCTAGTTGTTTAACTTTGGTATCCTATACTTAGGAAGTAGAGTGTATGAAAAAGTTTTTAGTAGTAGTTGCTTATATTGTTTTGTCAATTTTTTTAGTTTTGTGTTTATTTTTATTGTTAACTAAATTATTAGATAAGGAAGATATTACAACTAGTAATTCGGTAATTAAAGAAGAAGAGATAAAAAAAGAAAGTCCTAAAAAATTATCTTTATTAATGGTTGGAGATGCCTTAATTCATAATGCTGTTTATAATGATGCTAAACAAGCAGATAATTCTTATGATTTTAAAAAAATGTTTGCTAAAGTAAAGCCGTTAACAGAAGGTTATGATTTAAAATTTTATAATCAAGAGAGCATATTAGGTGGTACTGAAATTGGGTTATCTACTTATCCACGTTTTAATAGTCCTAAGGAAGTAGGAGATGCTTTTTTAGATATGGGCTTTAATTTGGTTAGTTTGGCCAACAATCATACCTTAGATCGCGGGGAAGAAGGAATTATAAGTTCTTTAAATTACTGGAAAGATAAGGATGTATTAACTGCTGGAAGTTATGAGAGTTTGGAAAGTAGAAATAATCCGATAATAAAATCTAAAAATGGAATTAGTTATGCTTTGCTTGCTTATACAACTGTAACTAATGGTTTAACTAGACCAGAAGGAAAAGAATATTATTTAAATGTGTATGATGAAACGCAAGTAAAAAAAGATATAGAGTTATTAAGAGATAAAGTTGATTTGTTATTAGTAAGTATGCACTTTGGAACAGAATATTCTTTAAAGCAAAATGAAGAGCAGGAAAAAATTGCTAATTATTTAGCTAGTTTAAGTGTCGATATTGTTATTGGTCATCATCCGCATGTTATCGAGCCGATTACTTATATTGATAATACTTTAGTAATTTATTCTTTAGGAAATTTTATTTCTGGTCAATTAACTGTTGATCAACTTACCGGATTGATGGTTGGTGTAGATGTTATTAAAGAAAAACATCAACCAATAAAATTAGTTAATTTACGAGCTGATTTAACTTATACAAAGACTAAAAATTCCACTACTAATGCCTTTGAGTATGAAGTGATTCCTTATAATGAGTTAACAGATGATATTTTAAAAAATAAGGAGGAGCACAAACAGAAATATATAGATGTAATACAATCTTTAGGAGTAGATATTAAGATAAATTAAGAAAAACGATTCTAAATCTTTAAAAGAGACGAAAAAAAGTGTAATTAAGCTTGATTTTAAAAATATTTTCTGATAGATTTAATATGTAAGGGTAATAAACCTTATACAATAAGTAAAATGGGAGGTCGACATAATGTCAAAAACTGAATTAGTAAGCTTTATTGCTGAAGATGCTGGACTTTCAAAAGCTGATGCAGCAAAAGCCTTAGATTCTACTTTAAAGGGAATTACTGAAGGATTAAAAAGTGAAGGAAAAGTTGCTTTAGTAGGATTTGGAGTTTTCTCTACTAGAAAAAGAGAAGCTAGAGATGGTATCAATCCATTAACTAAAGAAGAACTTCACATTCCAGCTAAAATGGTTGCTTCATTTAAAGCTGGTAGCAAATTAAAAGAAGCTATTAACTAATTAAATAAAAAGTTAACAAAGAGTTAGCTTTTTTGTTTTATCTAAGGAAAAATTTTGATATAATTGTGTATAGTAGAGGGTGATATAATGAAAAAGAGCAAGATGATATCCATTGTTGTTGGTTTATTACTAATAGTTGTAAGTTTTGTTATACCTCTATCTAATCGTTATCGTTTAATATTATTAATTGTAGGCTTTATTTTACAAATAGTAGGCATGCTTTTAGAAGTTAAGGCTAAAAAAGTAATAGCCCCAATTTTAATAATTTTATATGTGGGACTTTTAGTATTAATTGATTATGTATTTGTACTTAAAATGGATAAATTGCCAATATTAGCTATAAGAAATACTGTATCAGCTAATACTAAAATTTATAATGGCTTGTTTTATCGAGTATGGAAATGTAATATTAGTGATGAAAAGATATATGTGGATAAATTTTATAAATCTCCCTTTTATTGTGATGATAAAGAGTTAAAAAAGATTGATATAAATGACTTTTTATTGCATTTTGAACAAAAATATAAAAAGTATCGTAATCACTTTGTTAAAATTGAAGGAAAAATTAGTGAAATTGAGGGCTTAAATTATTTGGAAATGAAAGCTTACGAATTTGAAGTAGATAAAATGAATGGATATGTTGTTTTTGATGATAATGTCAAGTTGCGTTTTAAATTTAATGGGCCTTACGAAAAGTTAGCAGATTATAGTGTATATGATACCGTTAAGGTAATAGGACGAGTATATGATTTGGATAAAAACGAAAATGATGAGTATACTATTAATTTGAAAGATTCAAGCATATTACCTACAGATGTCTATGATGATTTTGAAATTATTGTTGATGCTAATAATAATTGTAGTAATGAGATGAATTTATATTATCAAGATAAAGATAATAAATATTACATAGATTGTTTAAATAATATGCAAATTAAATATAGTCAAGAAGATATTTATGATTTAAAATATATTTTACAGGATAAGAAAGTTACACTTGAAGATTTATATAAAAAAGCCTTAGAAAAAGAAGAGTATGATGATGGGGGAAGCGTTTTATATAAGTTTGATAATTTTAATATTTTAAAATGCAATACGACTGAGGGTAATAAAGATATTATCTTTGGTAATAAAACACTAGTTAAAACAGGTCAATATTGTTATACCGATACTAGTCCTAAAGAATCAGATGAGGTTGTGGAATAGGTGAATTTATATGGATAAAAAAAAGAAAATATATTTGATTGTGGTAGGAGTGATGTTAATCCTTAGTGTAGTGACTTTAACTTATGCTCTTTTTACCTCGAAGTATACGCAAGCAGATACAAGCACTGTTCAAATGGGATGTTTTAGTATTAGCTTTGATGGGGGGGACGCAATAAATATAACTAATGATTATCCAATTGCTGATTTAGCAGGTAAAAAACGTAAGGGATATGAGTTTATAGTTACTAATACTTGTGCAACACCAGCTACTTTTGAAGTTTATTTAGATGTATTAAAGTCTAATACTTTAATGCCATATTTGATGAAAGTATACGTTGAAGGAGCCAAAGTTGTTGAGCCGAGAAATATTTCTTCTTTAAATAACACTTCAAGTTTGTTAGGTTATTCATATACAGCTTATAAATTATTTGAAGATACTGTTTTACCAGGGAATGGTACAACTCCGAAAGAATTAGGGGTAGAAAAAAGTTATACTTTAAAATTATGGATAGATCAATATGCGACTTCTTCCGAGTCTAATCATTCATTTTCAGGACGGATAAGTTTAAGGGCAACTACATCAAAAAATAATGTTTTAGCTCAAAAGGTATTAATTGATAATGAAGATAATAGACGTTCTGGTTCCATCGATTTTAGCCAAACTGCTACTGCTGGAATGTACGTAACTCAAGATGATCAAGGAACAACTCACTATTTTAGAGGTAACGTTACCAACAACTATGTTTCATTTGCAGGACTATTATGGCGAATAGTACGCGTTAACGGAGATGGAAGTATAAGAATAATAACCGAAGATAGTGTTGGAAATAGCGAATTTAACACAACATATAATGATCATCGATATGTAGGGTATACATACGATAACTCACACAATTGTACAAATGCTAATCCATGTAACGGAAGTGAGGGAACGGCAAGTACAATGAAAACCTACTTAGATAATTGGTATAATACCAATTTAAAAAGTTATGAAGATAAGATTATAACAAGTGATTACTGCAATGATACCAGTTATAGGTTAAATGGAAGTACTAGATATTATGGAGCCTATGATAGAATAACAAGTAGTGCCACTCATCCGGTACTAACATGCTCCGATACTAGTGTAAACTATGGCGGAAAATATAAATTGAAAATAGGCTTACTAACTGCTGACGAAATGGTCTTAGCAGGTTATACAATATCCTCTAGTACAACTAATAGTTATTTGGAAAAATCGTCTTCGTGGAGGTCTTTTTCGCCTAGCAATTCTAACACTTATCGTGCATATGTGTTCAACGCCAACTACAACCTCCACTACTACAGCAGCTACGTTACTGACGCTAGCGGCGGCGTGCGCCCAGTTATCAATCTAAAGGCTGATACACTGATAACCTCTGGAAATGGGACTGCATCTAATCCATACGTAGTTTCTGACTAACGGACAGTTTTGAATAAAATATTAGAAAATAAAGAAAAAAAGATATAAAAGTGCGACCAGATAGTGATGAATTGAAATAAGCTTGGAGGCAAGGAAGAAAATGGTGCGTTTTTGATAAAAAACGTACCATTTTTGAAATAAAA
>CALVQP010000016.1 GCA_944358225.1 uncultured Bacilli bacterium | reverse complement strand
AAACGAAAAAGTCATTGTCATGCTTGATCATCTAGAAGATCCTCATAATTTAGGAGCAATTATTAGAACATGCGAAGCTGCTGGAGTTAAAGCTATTATTATTCCTAAAGATCGTAGTGTAACTGTAAATGATACTGTTTACAAAACTAGTAGTGGAGCTTTATCTAATGTTAAAATAGTCCAAGTTAATAATTTAGTTAATTCTTTAAATACTTTAAAGAAAAATAATTACTTTATTTATGGAGCAGCTATGGATGGAACTAATTATCAAAAAGTAGATTATGCTACAAAAGTAGTTTTAGTAATAGGTAATGAAGGTAAAGGAATAACACCTCTTATCCGTAAAAACTGTGATGAAATAATTAGCATTCCCATGTATGGTAAAATAAATAGTCTTAATGCTTCTGTAGCTACAGCTATTTTAATATATGACGTAATAACAAGGTGATAAATATGGATTATACTGATAGTGAACTTTTGCACTTAGTAAAAGAGGAATCTGAAGAAGCTAAAGATATTCTTTTTGAAAAATATCATTATTTAATTAAAGTAATCCTAAAAAAATATACTATGTCGGCTAAAATCTTAAATATCGATTACACCGATTTATATCAAGAAGCTTTACTAGGATTTACTGATGCATTAAATAGATATGATGATACCTCATCTTCTTTAAGAACTTTTATTGCTCTTTGTGTAGATCGTAAGTTACAAACTGTTTTAAGAAATGCTCAAACATTAAAAAATAAAGTCCTTAATGAATCGTTATCTTTAGAAACTCCTTACGAAGAAAATCAACCATTGATGGATATACTTAGTGATGATAATAAAAACAATCCTTTGATCAAAGTAGAAAATGCAGAAAATTTTAGTCAACTTTTAGAGCAAATAAAAAATACATTATCAGCAAGTGAGTATGAAGTGTTTACACTGATGGCTAATAATTATAGCACTTCTGATATAGCTAGTATTTTAAATAAAGAAAACAAACAAATAGATAATGCTAGTCAACGAATCAAAAATAAAATAAAAAACATTTTAAAACATCGATAAATCAGGATTATTTGATGATTGCATTGCTAGCTTTAGAAAAAATATTTACATTTTTCGTCGCGATATGATATAATACCTCGTGAGTATTAATTTACTCCTTGCTTCATATAATTATGAAGCCGATATAGACCAAAAGGAGGTGTAGTAGATGAACAAATATGAAATAATGTTTATTGTGAAAGCTACAAATGAAAGAGAGCAAGTAAATGCTGTTGCTAACAATTTAAAAACTTTAGCTAGTGCTAATAATTCTAAAGTATTAGAATTTAAAGAGCTAGGTCAAAAAAAATTAGCTTATCCAATCAAAAAAGAAATTAATGGTTATTATTTTGTAATGCAAGTAGAAGCTGATCATGAAACTATTAAAGAATTAGATCGTAAAGCATTATTAGATGAAAATGTTTTGAGACATTTAATCATTAAATTAGATGAGGAGTAAAAATTCAATTTATGAATAAAGTTATATTAATAGGAAGACTTACAAGAGATCCTGAATTACGAACAATTGCTAGTGGGACATCCACTACATCGTTTTCTGTAGCTGTAAACCGTCCATTTACTAATCAAGACGGGACTAGAGAAGCTGACTTTATAAATTGTGTTGCTTGGCGCAAACAGGCTGAAAATATTGCTAAATATTGTAGTAAAGGGACTCAAGTAGCAGTTGAAGGACGCATCCAAACAAGATCTTATGATGCCCAAGATGGAACTAAAAGATATGTTACTGAAGTTATTGCAGATAACGTAACTTTCTTAACGCCAAAAGGTGCTAACGCTTCTTCAAACAATGACTTCCAACCAGATTATAATCAAAGTATGCCATCTGATATAGCAACTACTGATATAAGTGAAGATCCATTTAAAGATTTTGGCCAAGAAGTAGTTTTAAGTGAAGATGACCTACCATTTTAAGGAGGGAAAATAAATGAAACAAGAATTTCGCCGTAATAAGAAAAAAAGAATTTGTCAAATGTGCGCTGGAAAATCAGTTGACTATAAAGATGTTCCAATTATCTTAAAATATGTAAGTGAAAAAGGAAAAATAGAATCTCGTCGTCGTACTGGTGCTTGTGCAAAACACCAAAGACACATTGCTCAACAAATTAAATATGCAAGATTTATGGCTTTAATTCCATATGTAAAATAGGAAAGGACTCCTATTTTTTTTAATTATAGTTAGTATCTTTTTAGCTTTAAATTTGATATAATAATTAAGTCTTAGCAAAGGAGTGAACATATGAAAGTTATTTTATTACAAGATGTAAAAAAACAAGGAAAAAAAGATGATATTATTGAAGTAAGCGACGGTTATGCTCATAATTTTTTAATTAAAAATAACTTAGCTGTTCCTGTAACTAAAACAAGTACTAGCATTTTAAATAAAGAACTTGCGCAAAAAAAGAAAGAAGAAGAACAAAAAATAGCTGAGTTTAATAAAATAAAAGATCAATTAGTGGGGAAAAAATTAATTTTTAAAGTTAAAACTGGGCAAATGGATAAAGTGTTTGGAAACGTTTCAACTAAACAAATAAGTGACAAACTAAAAACCATGGGCTTTGACATTGATAAAAAATCAATTAGTTCTATCGCTCCACTGGATACCTTAGGAACTCATGAAGTAACTATAAAGTTACACAAAAAAGTTATTTTTAATATAAATGTAGTATTGCAAAAGTAGGGAGGCAGATTATGGCAACTAGGAAATCTCCTCAAAATTTAGAAGCGGAAATGTCTGTTTTAGGATCAACATTTTTAAGTAAAAGCGCTTTACAAAAAGTGTGTGAGGAAATAACAGAAGAAATGTTTTATAGCGAACAAAATCGCAAATTATTTAATGCTATAAAAAGCCTATATATATCTAATATTCCTCTTGATATTACAACAATTACTGATGAACTTGATAAAAAGAAAAGCCTAAATGCTGTTGGTGGTATTGAATATATTAGTGAAACTATTGATTCAGTAGCCACTGCTGCTAATGTTGATTACTATATAAAAATAGTTAAAGAAAAAGCAATTCTGCGTAACCTTATTGATACAGCCAATGAAATAGCAAGTGATGCTTATGATAACGAAGATAATATAAATGTAGTTTTAGATAATGCCGAAAAAAATATATTAAATGTTATAAAAGCTCGTCAAACTAGTGAATTTATAACAATTGCTGAAGCTTTAAAACAAGCTCAGGTTAACTTGGAACGTTTAGCTCAAAATAAAAGTGAAATAACTGGTATACCCACAGGTTTTTATGATTTAGATAAAGCAACTAGTGGCCTACATGCTGGTGAAATGATTATTATTGCCGCTCGTCCGGGTATGGGAAAAACGGCCTTTGCTTTAAACATCGCTACAAATGCGGCTTTAAATACTGATAAAGCTATTGCTATTTTTAACCTCGAAATGCCAGCTGAGCAACTTGTGAACCGAATGATAAGTGCAGTTGGTCAAATTGATTCTAAAAAGCTTCAAACTGGTCAACTCCAACATAATGATTGGAAACGTTACAATGAAGCTATGAGCCAACTGGCTGAGACTAATATTTACATTGAAGATGATGCCGGTATAACCGCTAGTGAAATAAAAGCTAAATGCCGTCGTTTAGCAGCAAGTGACCAGGGATTGGGTTTAGTAGTTATTGACTACCTTCAGCTAGTTACTAGTGGCACTAGGAAAAACGAATCGCGTCAACAAGAAGTTTCGGATATTTCTCGTTCCCTAAAGACAATGGCCATGGAATTAAAAGTTCCAGTTATTGCATTAGCTCAACTTTCGCGTAATGCCGAAAAACGAGAAAACAATCAACCAATGCTCGCTGATTTAAGAGAATCGGGTTCTATTGAACAAGATGCAGATTTAGTAATGTTTATTAATCGTAAAGATTATTATAAAGAAAAAACAGAATTAAATAAAGAAACTAACGTTCCATGTGATATAATTATAGCTAAGCATCGAAAAGGTTCCACAGGGAAATTCGAGCTTCTATTTGAACTGAACATGAGCAATTTTAAAAATTATATTGCCAATGTTGAAGAATATTAAAGTGGTGATAAAAATAATGAAAGTAAAAAGTATCATATTATGTACCGTGATTACTATGGTAATTTCTAGCATTGTTTTTATTACGGGTGTTTTGGAACACCGTAGTAAAGATGCTAGTGAAGTTTATCAAGTGTATTTAGATGGGAAAAAACTAGGAGCGATAGCAAATGAAGAAGAGTTATATTCGCTTATCAATAAAGAACAAAGTAATATAAAAGACACTTATTCTGTTGATACAGTCTATCCTCCTAATGGTTTTAACATCACTAAAGATCTAACTTACGATACAAAAGTTAGTGATGTTAAAGATATATACAATGAAATTAAAGAAGAAAAGCCATTTACCATCAAAGGATATGTCATTACAATTAAACCCAAAGATGAAAATTCTACTAAAGAAGAAGTTAAAATAAATGTATTAGACCAACAAGTATTCTTAGATGCTATAAATGAACTTATAACTTCTTTTATTCCTGCAGATAAATACCAAGCTTACTTAGATGATGAACAAGCAGAAATTGTCGATACAGGGTCTTTAATTGAATCCGTATACTTCGAGGAATCGATTACGGTAAAAGAAGACTACATTGGCACAGATGATAAGATATACACCGATGCCAAAGAACTTAGTCAGTATTTAATGTTTGGACCTAACGCGGAAGAAAAACTTTACACCGTAGCCCAAGGAGACACTATTGAATCTATTTCTTATGCTAACCAGTTAAATACAGAAGAATTTTTAATTGCTAATCCTAATTTTAAAAGTGCTGATAGTTTACTATCTATTGGTCAACAAGTAAATGTTTCCTTGATCAATCCCTTAGTTACTTTAATTGCGGAAATGCATGTAGTTGAAGATGCCGATATTGACTTTGAAGTCGAAACTAGTTATGACAGTTCTAAACCCACAACTTATGAACAAGTAACTCAAGAGGGTGTTAAAGGCGTAAATAGAATTACGAAAAAAGTAAAATATGCCAATGGTGAAGAAAATCAAGGCGCTTACATCGCTTCTTATACTACGATAAAAGAACCGGTTACCAAAAAAGTTATTAAAGGATCAAAACGAACATATTCAGGTGGCGGAGCAATATCTGGAACATATGTCGATACTGGAGATACTTGGGCATGGCCAACAAATTCACCATATGTTTTAACTTCACCATACGGTTATCGTTGGGGAAAATTACATGATGGTATAGATATTTCCGGAACAGGATATGGTTCTCCAATATATGCAGTTTTAGATGGCGTTGTAGTAGCTGCCGGATACGGTGGTATGATGGGATCATCAGCCGGTTATAACGTCGTAATTCAACATGCTAATGGTTATTATACCGTATATGCGCACATGTCACGAGTAGGAGTTTCTGTAGGTCAAAGAGTTTCGCGTAAACAACAAGTTGGAGCAATGGGTCAAACAGGTGTAGCTACTGGTACGCATTTACACTTTGGACTTTATACCGGAAAGCCGTATGCTGGTGGACGGGCAGTAAACCCTATGCAACTATGGAGTTAAAATGAAAGTAAGTGTACTTGCAAGTGGCTCTGAGGGAAATTCTACTTACATAGAAACTGCTAAACACAAAGTATTAATCGATTTAGGAATGAATGTTAAGTATCTCAAAGAAAAACTTTTGGAGCTTAACGTTCTTTTATCTGATATCGATATTGTTCTAATAAGTCATGTCCATAAAGATCATATCGCTGCTTTAGACAATTTTATAAAAAAATATAAACCTAATATTTGTTTAAGTCAAAAAATGTTTTCAGAGTTACCTAATATGCAGAATTATGAAAATACCATAATTTATGATGACCAACTAATATTTGATAATTTAACCATTGAAATATTCAAAACATCACACGATACTAGTGATTCACGAGGATTTGTTTTAACAAGCGCTAATTGTTCTATGGTTTATGTAACAGATACAGGATACTTAAATCAAAAATATTTTAATCTTTTAAAAAATAAAAATATCTATGTCTTTGAAAGTAATCATGATCCCGATATGCTGATGAATGGCAAATATCCACCGTGGTTAAAAAAAAGAGTTATTGGTGATAAAGGTCACTTATCTAACCGCGATAGTGCTTTTTACTTAACTAAATTAGTTGGGCAAGATACAAAAAAAATTATTCTTGCCCATCTAAGTAAGGAAAATAATACCGAGCAAGTGGCATTACAAACACTAAAAAGTATATTTTTTGAGTATGGTATTCCTTTAATAAGCGTTGAATGTGCTAAGCAAAAAGAAAAAACTGAGGTTATAGAAATATGATTAGAATTATATGTTTTGGACGAATTAAAGAAAAGTACTTGGAAGATCTTATCACTGATTATCAAAAACGGATATCTAAATACCATAAAATAGAAATAATTGAATTAAAAGATACCAATGATTTAGAAGAAGAAGCCAGAACCTTAAAAAAATATCTTCACCCTCAAGACTATGTAGTTGCTCTAGATCTTAAAGGAGAAAAAACAACTTCGGTTAAACTAGCTTCTTTCATTGAATCATCTTTTAATTATTACAGTACTATAACTTTTATAATCGGCAGTTCTAATGGTTTAGATGACAGTATAAAAAAAGAGTCTCATAAAATCTTGTCATTTTCTGATCTAACCTTTCCGCATGGTTTATTTCGTGGTCTCTTACTCGAACAAATATATCGCAGCTTTAAAATTATTAATAACGAAAAATATCATAAATAAAAGCCAGTAGTGCTTTTTTTTCTTTTCGATGGTATAATTATAAAGACAAAAATAGAAGTGAGTGAAGTAATAATGATAGGAAATAGCTGGGATGAAAAACTTCAAGTAATTGAAAATAGTGCTGGATTTAAAAAGTTTTTAGACTTAATAAATCATGAGTATGCCACTAAAACTATTTATCCGCCCAAAAATTATATTTTTGAAAGTTTAAAAAGAACTCCCTATGAAAATGTTAAAGCTGTTATTGTCGGACAAGATCCGTATCATGGAGAAAATGAAGCTCATGGCTTATCTTTTTCAGTTCAAAAAGGTGTTAAAATTCCGCCATCTTTAAAAAATATTTTCCAGGAATTAGAAGATGATTTGAAAATTACCCCAGCTTCTTGTGGAAATTTATCTAAATGGGCCGATGAAGGAGTACTTTTATTAAATTCGGTTTTAACCGTAGTTAAAGATACTCCCGCTTCACACCGCAATTTAGGATGGGAACGCTTGACTGATTATATTATTAAAGTTTTAAATGAAAAAGAACAACCAGTTGTATTTATTTTATGGGGCAATTTTGCTAAAGCTAAAAGTGTATATATTACTAATCCTCAACATTTAATTATAACTTCTTCTCATCCCTCACCATTTTCGGCACGCTATGGTTTTTTTGGCAGCAAGCCTTTTTCTAAAACTAATGAATTTTTAAAAAAACATAATATTAAACCTATAGATTGGAATTTAAATAAGGAGTAACAATTTAATGAAAGATAAAATAAGTAAGTTAATCAATGTTTTCAAAAAAGATGGCTTTTCCAAAACTATTTTAAAAACCTTACGCTATTTTAAAGCCAATTATTTATCAAAAATTAACTTTATAGCTACATTAGACGTTAAATATCATCAAAAAGAATATGTGCAACAATTAACGGACATCTTTAACGCTCACTACGATCGCATCATAGTATGGCGAGGTAATTTCGGTTGGAATGTACCTTTATATCAACGCCCTCAACATGTTGCTTTAGAACTGGCTAAGCAAAAGTGTCTTGTTTTGTATGAAGTCACCACTTTTACTGATAATGTTAAAACTATCCAAAAGGTGCAAGAAAACTTATATTTAGTTAATTTTAACAATAAAGAATATGCCAAACTAATTTTTAATGCGCTAAATGAACTTAATAAACCAAAGTATTTGCAAATATATTCTACCCAATGGCAAATCTCACTTGCTGAACTAAAAAAATATATATCTTTAGGTTATAAAGTAATTTATGAGTATATTGATGAATTAAGTGCAGACATTATTGGTACTAAACAGTTACCACAAAATATTATTGACAAATTCGAATATTGCTTAAAAGATACTAAAAATGTATATGTCGTTGCCACAGCAGATAAGTTATATCAAGATATCCAAAATAAAAGAGGTCAAAACAAATTAATATTTTCAACTAACGGAGTTGACTATGAATTTTTTCAAAACTTTAACAATTATCACGTGGATGAAGAATTTAAAGAAATAATTGCTAACGGCAAAATTAACATTGGTTATTATGGAGCTTTAGCTAAGTGGGTAGATTATGAATTATTAAGAAAAATTAGCCAAACTAATAAATATAATATTTTATTATTTGGTTCAAAGTATGATGATTCATATGATAATTCTAAAATTGATAATGAAGAAAATATTTATTATTTGGGAGTGCGTGATTATAAAGTTTTAAAATTTTATGCTAAAAATATCGATATTTTAACTATACCTTTTTTAATTAATGATATTACTAAATCAACTAGTCCTTTAAAACTATTTGAATATATGGCCTTACACAAGCCCATTGTTTCTACTAATATAAATGAATGTCGCAAATACCAAAGTGTATTTGTTGCAAAAAGTAAAAAAGCGTTTTTAGAAAGTTTAGAATTAGCTTATTCTCATAAAGATGACAAAAGATATATTAAACTATTAGATAAAGAAGCAAAAGAAAATTCTTGGACATCAAAAGTTGAAGCAATTACTAAAGTTTTAGAAAGCAATGAAAAAGATTTACTTTAAATTTTATTAAGGAGAAAGTTATGAAAAAATTACTTGATATATACAAAAAATATGAAGAAATAATTAATTATTTAATCGTTGGTGGCTTAACGACAGTCGTGAGCTTAGTGGTTTATTATGGTTTGGTTTTAACAGTTTTAGATCCTAATCAAGCAGTTCAATTACAAGTGGCTAATGTAGTTTCTTGGGTAGCTGCCGTAGCTTTTGCTTTTATTACTAATCGTAAGTTTGTCTTTAAAAGTAAAAATAAAAATGTTAAAAAAGAAATGGCTAGTTTTGTTTCATCTCGCGTTTTAACCCTTTTAATGGATATGGGTATCATGTTTTTAACTGTTACAGTTTTAAAAATGAATGATAAAATAGCTAAACTTATTTCGCAAGTTGTTATAACTATTGCTAACTATATTTTAAGTAAATTATTTGTATTTAAAAAAAGTAAATCATAAAAATCTATGAGAACATCATAGATTTTTAATTGAGTAAATTTTTAAATTTTTCTAACGAAGAATTGCGATGAACATATATTCTTCTCATGCTATATTGATTTAAATTTTGGATATTTTCTTTGCCATTTATGGTACTTAAAGCATATTTATAATATTTTGATGAAATTTCTATTACTCTTTGATCAAAACTACCAGTTGGATAAGCAATTACATCAACAGACTTGTTTATCATCTTCTCTAAATCTTCTTTACTCTTAGAAACTTCATATTCAATTTCCTCATTACTTAAAGTGGCTAAAGCCTTATGATTTACCGTATGGGAGCCAATTTCAAAAACTGAGGAATTAGCTATTTCCTTAGTCATATCTGTATTCATATAAACATCTCCATTAATCCAACCACTTATCATATATAAGTTGGCTTTTAAATTATATTTTTTTAAAATAGGAAAAGCATTCGTATATACATCTAAATATCCATCATCAAAGGTAATAATAACTGGTTTTTCATAATTGCTGGCATTTTTAATCTCACTAACAAATAAAGGGGTATAACCATTTTCACTTAAATACTTCATTTGTTCTTCAAATTCATTAACTCTAACAAATAAGCTTTCAATTCCCCAAGGATTATCTAATACGCCATGATAACATAAGATTGGTACAGTAGTAAGAGAATTATTAATAACTGGTTTAATTTGCTTCTCTTCCTTTTTAATAGTTAATTGCAAATTTAAGTTTTCATTATAAGTATTTACTTTTTCCAATACATTATCATCTTTTATAATCAAAGTATTTTCATTTATAACATAATTACTATTATTTTCTTCTAAATAAACTAAAAAATTATTAATTTCTGTAAGACTTTTAATATATTCTTCTCTTTTTTTCTTTTCTTTATTTAAATTTTTAATAAAATCATTATTATTATAAATATCTATTGCTAATGTTTTATTAACGTTATTGTTTAAAGTCTTTTTAAATTCTTCTTGTGTATAATTAATATTATTACTATATTTTTGAATTTCATTAATTAATAGTTCATCAGCCTGTTCTAAATTATTACTTTTTACATATTCACTGATGAGCTGTTTTACCTTGTTAATATTGATATTTTCATTTTTTTCTTTCTCAACTAAAATATTCTGTAAATATATTAAATCCTGATCATTAGGATTTTTAATTGGTTCATTGCTTTTAAAAAAATTAAATCTTTCATTTGTTAATGCTATTATCTTTTCTTGTTTTTTCTTTTCATAAATTTTATAACTTACTAAAAAAGAAGATATTATAATCAAAATCAAACAACAACAAATTAGTATTTTTCTTTTCATAAACACTACCTCTATATTATTGTAGCATTTTTATAATTAGTTATCTATAATTTTTTATTAGACAGAAAGATGACTCTTTGATACAATACATAAGGTGATAAAATTGGAAAGTAGTATAATAAAACAATTAGCTGGTAAATTAAATTTAGAAACTCAACAAATCGATGCTGTCCTTAATTTGCTTGCTGAGGGAGCAACTATCCCGTTTATTGCAAGATATCGTAAAAACCAAACGAGGGCTTTAAACGAAGAACAAATCAAAGAGATTGCTGATTTATATAATTACAATAAAAACTTATTAGAAAGAAAAGAAGATGTTATCAGATTAATTGATGAAAAAGGACTTTTAACCGATACATTAAAAGAAAGTATTCTGGCTTGTGAAAAATTAAATGAGGTTGAAGATTTATATCGTCCTTTTAAAGAAAAGCGTAAAACTAAGGCTAGTGAAGCAATTAATAACGGTTTAGAGCCTTTAGCTAAGATGATCATGGCTTTTCCTACTAACGGCGATTTAAAATCTTTAACTACTAGGTTTATAAATGATAAAGTTCCTGATGAAACAACAGCCCTAGAGCAAGCTTCTTATATTATAGCTGAGTGGATTAGTGATAATGCTTATTATCGAAAATGGATTAGAAACAATATTTATTTAAATGCTTTTATTACTTCTAAATTGAAAAAAAATGCTTTAGATGAAAAAAAATTGTATGAAATGTATTATGATTTTAGTGATTCTTTAAAAAAAATCAAACATTATCGTTTGTTAGCTTTAAACCGTGGGGAAAAAGAAAAAATATTGACTATATCGTTAGATTATGATAAAGATTCAATTGTTTCATACTTAGAAAAAAAGATTATTAAAAATCCTAATTCGTTTGTGACATCTTTAGTCATAGATAGTATTAAAGATGCTTTAAAACGTCTAATTTTACCTAGTGTGGAAAGAGAATTACGCAGCGAATTTACCCAAAAAGCCCAAAAGAGTGCGATCCAAACTTTTGAAACTAATTTAGAACATTTACTTTTAACGAGACCGTTAAAAAATCAGGTTGTTTTGGGTTTTGATCCAGGTTATATTAATGGCTGTAAACTGGCAGTAGTTGATAAAAATGGTAAGTACTTAGATTCAGTTGTTATTAAGCCATTCATTAAAAGTAATAACCATGAAGAAATTCTTAAACAAAGTGAAACAATTGTTAAAAACTTAATTGAAAAATATAACGTCACTATTATTGCTATAGGTAACGGAACTGCCTCTAGAGAATCTGAACAATTTTGTGCTAATTTAATTAATAAGTATAAACTTTCATGTAAATATATTATTACTTCGGAAGCTGGGGCTTCTATATACAGTGCATCAAAAATAGCTATTGAAGAATTTCCTGATTTAGCTGTTGAAAAAAGAAGTGCTGTATCCATAGGCAGAAGAATTCAAGATCCACTATCTGAACTAGTAAAAATAGATCCCAAGTCAATTGGTGTCGGAGAATATCAATACGATGTTAATCAAAAAGAATTAACTGAAGCTTTAGATTTTATTACAACAAAAGTTGTAAATAGTGTAGGGGTTAATATTAACACGGCTTCAAAAAGTATTTTAAAATATGTATCTGGACTAAAAAAAAGTGTCATTGAAAATATTTTTAATTATAAAGAAGAGCATAAAATAAAAAATCGTGATGAAATTAAAAAGATTAAAGGAATTACCAACAAAGTTTATGAACAAGCCATTGGTTTTTTACGTATTCCTGATGGGGATAATCCTCTAGATAAAACAGGAATTCATCCTGAAAGTTATGAAACTACTTTAAAATTATTAAAAGCTTGTAACTTAAATATTAAAGATATTAATACTTTAAAGTTTAAAGAGGTTTTACAAAAACAAGATTCAGTAGAACTAGCTTCATTAATTGATACTGACTTTTATACAGTTTCTGATATTATTAAAGAACTTTTAAATCCCGGGCTAGATCCTCGTGATGCTTTAGATGCTCCTGTTTTAAAAAGTGATATATTACATATAGAAGATTTAAAAGTAGGGATGAAATTACAAGGAACTGTCCGTAATGTCGCTTCTTTTGGAGCCTTTGTTGATATTGGTTTACACGATGACGGACTAGTACATATATCTAAAATGAGTAGACAATTTGTTAGTGATCCAAATGATATTGTAAATGTTGGCGATATCATAACCGTTTATGTCGATGATGTTAATTTAGAAAAACAAAAAGTAAGTTTAACAATGTTAGAAAATTAATAGTATAGAAAAAATAATCTATACTTTTTTTTGGAAAAATTTACAGAAATTTAACGTAATTTTCCGATTTTGGCAAAATCATTTGACAAAATCGGGGGGGGGTGATATGATTTTGACGTAATAGAAAAATAGCAGTAAAACTAGGGTGTAGTTTTTAATGCTAGGAAAGGAGTATTTATGGCATTAGGTAATTCAGCAATTAGTCAAGTTCGTGGCCAATTAGATACGATTGTAAATCAAAAATCAAGTATTTTACAAAGTATCGATACAGTAGAATATGTAAAGACTAATAATGATTTAACACTATGGGCAGATGATACAGTTATAGGAAGCAAGTGGTCTTCTAATATTGATCAAATGATTTCCCAATCAAAAATTGTTTGTGGGAAAATTGATGAATTAATAGCCCAAACCAATGAATATTTAGCACAACAAGAAGCTGAAAATAATAAAACAGCATAATTTAGAAAAAAGGAGGAAAAAACAATGGCAGTATTTAGTGCAGAAGAAATTCAAAGACAATCAGATAGACTAAATCAAGAAAAAAATAATCTTAATAGAAATATTAATGAAATAAGTAATGTTTGTGAACAAATTGTAAATACTATTGGATCATCAGATGCATCAGCAGCAGCTTTATCAGCAGGTTGGAAAAGTGTATCTAGTTCATTTGCTGGAATGAGTAGTGCATATAGTAAGGCAATGGATACTATGACTGAAAGAATGGCGCTTTACAAGAATGTCACTCATAAAGTAGAAAGCTCAGCTACTAATGTTGCTAAAACAATAGGTTCTGCTTTAGACAGTGCAGCTGATTTCTTTAATAATATTCAGTTATAATTAAGAGCTGATTTGTTGTAAAGGGGATGTTAGAAATAAGTTCTAACATCTTCTTTGTTTAAAAACTAGACAAAGTAAGAGGGAAGTAGTTAAGATGATCGTATATATAATAAAACCCAATCATTTAATTAATTTTTGTATTCCTCCCCAAAAAAATGGTAATTATTGGCTTAGTGATTTTGATGATAATGGAGAGATAGAAAATTTAATTAATATCGAGGAAATTGAGGGAACGTGGATCCTAACCAGCAACTATGATTTTGATCTTTACGTGAAAGGACAAATCATAGAAAAAATGAAAATAACACCTAATTCTTTTTGTTTTTTAAAAAATAAAATAACTGGAGAAACTTATCCCATATTTATAGCGAATATTAATCAAGATTTAAATTATTATACTATAGTAAACAAGCAAGAAATAACTATTGGTAATAATCCATCTTGTGATATTTATTATAATAATAGTATGATTGGTGATATCCAAACTAAAATCAGCTTTTCTGATAATAACATGCTTGTAGATAATATCGGGCCCCAACAAGCATTCATTAATCACTTTCCTATATCTAAAGCATCATTAAAAAATGGCGATATTTTATTTATAATGGGATTAAAAATTATCATAATTGGCAATATTATCTTAATAAATAATCCGGCTAATTCAGTGCAAATTAATTCATCAAAATTTTCGCCATTTACAAAAGAAGAATATGATTTAAATGAAGAAGTTAAAGATGATGAAGCTAATGTCACAGTTTTTAAAAAGAATGACTATTTTAATCGAAGTCCGCGTTTTAAAAGTTCTTTTGAAACTTTAAAAATAACAGTCGATAGTCCACCGCCTAAAGAAAAAGAAGACAACACGCCTATGATTATAACCTTCGGACCAATGCTTACTATGGGAATGACATCCATAGTAATGCTGTATACTGGTGTTAATAATGCCATAAATTCCAATTCAGGAATAAATGGAGCTTTACCTTCGATAGTTATGTCCGTAGCAATGATTGGTACTATGATAATATGGCCTTTTATAACTCGAAAATACAATGATAAAAGAAAAATAAAACTAGAAAACAAAAGAAAAGATAAATATTCTAGATACATTCAAGAAAAAAGGCAAATAATTGTAGCTAACATAGCCAAACAACGGCAAGCACTGCTAGAAAATTATTTAACATGTGAAGAATGCAGTGAAATTATTTTAAATCGAAAACCAAAATTATGGGAAAGAAAAATAAATGAAGATGATTTTTTAAAAGTTCGCTTAGGGACAGGTAATGCTCCTTTAGATATAGATATTAACTATCAAGAAGCTAAATTTTCTCTAGATGATGATGTGCTAAAAAGTATTTTACAAGATTTGATAGATGAAGCTTATGAAATTAATGGAGCTCCCATTACTGTATCCCTTTTAGATAAACAAATCAGTGCTATAATAGGTAAATATAATATAACCAAAGAATTTACAAAAAGCCTATTACTTCAATTAGCAACTTATTATAGTGGTGATATTTTAAAATTTGTTATTTTTACTAGTGAACAAAAAGCTAATAATTGGCAGGATTTTAAATATATTCCTCATAATTTTAGTAATGATAAACAAGTAAGATACTTTGCGACTAGTTATGAAGAATGCAAATCAATTTGTCAAGTTCTTGAAAAAGAACTATCTACTAGAGAAGATATATATTCTGAAAGTGATTTCAAAAATGAGTCAAAATCGACTGTACATCAAAAATTTAATGAATATTATATAATTATCACCGACAATTATAAAATGATTTATGATCAGACTTTTATAAAAAAAGTCCTTAAATCCGAAATTAATTATGGTTTTAGTGTTCTAGTAAATGATGAAAGAATATCCAATTTACCTAATGAATGTACTTGCTTTATAAATGTTAATGATAATGTATCAGGTCTTATCGAAAATGATTTGGTTTCTAATAAGCAACACCAATTTATTGCTGATTTTCCAAACAAAGTAAATATTGGAGCTTGTTGTCAAATTTTAGCTAATATTCCCATTTTATATGAAACAAAATCTAAGGGTTTGCCTGATAGTTATACTTTATTAGAAATGTATAATATTGGTAAAATAGAACAGCTTAATTCCAAAAATCGTTGGAAAAATAATGATGCCACCATATCTTTAGCTGCTCCAGTTGGAACTAATGAAAATGGAGAACTATTCAAATTAGACTTACATGAAAAATTTCATGGACCACACGGGCTAGTAGCTGGAACTACTGGTTCGGGAAAATCAGAATTTTTGATTACCTTTATCCTTTCTATGGCAATTAACTATTCTCCCGAAGATGTATCATTTGTCATCATAGATTATAAGGGTGGTGGCTTGGCTTTAGCTTTTGAGAATAAAGAACGTAAAATTAAATTGCCTCATATAGCTGGGACTATTACTAATTTAGATACAAATGAATTAAATAGAGCCTTGGCTTCTATAGATGCCGAATTAAAACGCCGTCAAAAAGAATTTAATATAGCTCGTGATATAAGTGGTGAAAGTACAATAGATATTTATAAATATCAAAAATTATATAAACAAGGTATAGTAAAAAAACCTATCTCCCATTTGTTTTTAATTAGTGATGAATTTGCTGAATTAAAATCCCAACAACCAGAATTTATGGACCAATTAATTTCAACAGCTAGAATAGGTAGATCTTTAGGGGTTCATTTAATACTAGCTACTCAAAAACCTGCCGGTGTTGTTAATGATCAAATATGGTCAAACTCCAGATTTAAAGTTTGTTTAAAAGTTCAAGATAAAGCGGATTCTAAAGATATGATTCGTGTACCCGATGCTGCCGAATTAAAACAAGCCGGCCGTTTTTATCTACTGGTTGGATACAATGATTTTTTTGCTTTAGGTCAGTCAGCTTATTGTGGATCTCCTTATATTCCCTCAGAAAAAATTCGTAAAAAAGTTGATACCTCCCTTAACTTTATTAATAATATTGGCTATTCAATAAAAAGTATTGATGCTTTAAACATTGTTGATCCAAACGCTTCTCAGGGTGAAGTCTTACTGAATGTTGTTAAATACTTAAGTAAAATAGCTCAAAGCGAGAAGTTATTTTCTAATCAATTATGGCTAGATAAAATCCCAGCCCAAATATATGTAACTGATTTAGTAAAAAAATACAACTTTCAAGTTGAGAAAAATGTTTTAAACCCAGTAATTGGTCAATACGATGATCCAAGTACACAAAGTCAACATTTGCTTACATTACCACTTAGTAAAACTGGTAATTTAATGCTATACGGAATGACAGGCTCTGGTAAAGAAGATCTTTTACAAACATTAATTCTTTCTATTTCTAGTTTTTATAGTCCCAAAGAGGTTAATATGTATATAATTGACTGTGGAGCTGAAACATTAAAGCTGTTTAAAGATATTCCTCACGTTGGGGATGTAGCTTTAAGTAATGAAACTGATAAAGTAAATAGTCTATTTAATTTATTAAACAGTTTTTTAAATTCGCGAAAGAAAATGTTTTATGAAACTGGCGGAACTATAGAAAATTATAATAAAAATAATGAAAACCCTGTACCATACATTTTAGTTATCTTAAACGGGTATGAAAACTTTTCAGAAAATTATGAAACTTTAGAAGATGAAATAAATACCATATCACGAGATGGATTAAAATACGGTATTATATTCATAATATCTACTACTAATCCAGGAACAGTTAAATTTAAATTGCGTCAAAATTTTGCTTTTAACATTACTTTGCAATTAACTGATCCTTATGATTATGTAAATATTTTAGGTAATACAAACAAAGTAATTCCATCTGCTATCAAAGGTAGAGGATTAGTTAAGTTTGATAAAATTTACGAATTTCAAACAGCATCATTAAATAATTTTCCCATTTTAGAAACTATAAGTAAGCTTTCTGCTGAGTTAAAAAATAAATATAATTATAAGGCCCAAAGTATTCCAGTCCTTCCAAGTAAAATAACGATTTCCAAAATAAATACAAATAATATAAGTCTAACTAACTTCCCAGTAGGTATGATCAAAAAAACTTTATTAGATGCTAGTGTAAACCTTCAACAAAATTATTTAAATTTATTCGTTGTTAATGATATCAACAGAAACGTCTCCATAATTAATGGTTTAGTCCAAGCTACATCTTTTATTCATAATGTCAGAATAGTCATTTTAGATCCGCAAAAAATTATTTTTAGTGCAATAAAAGAGCGTTATAATTATTATGATCTTAACTTTGATAATGTTATTGAAAAAATATGTTTATATCTTAAAGCCTTATCTAAAGAATTTAAAGATAATAACTATTCTTTAGATAGTATTAGTCAATATCCTGACATGTTAATTATAATTCCCGGTCTTGCGGAATTATTTGATCGACTTAATAATCAAGAGTGTAAAACGGATTTTACTCAAGCTATAATTGAAGTTAAAAAAACCAAAAAAGTAGCCTTCCTTTTAATTGATACTTTAAATAACTTTAATAATTATAATTATGAAGAATGGTTTAAAAATAATATTAAAAATAATCAAGGAGTTTGGGTTGGCAATGGTTTTGCTGATCAAAGCTTAATAAAGCCATCTAAAATTACCGGTGATATGTATAAAATGTTAGATCCATTATTTGGTTATTTAGTAAACGACGGTCAAGCCAATCTTATCAAATTAATAGAGTATGAAGAATTAGAAGTTTTAGACTTTTAAATGAGGTGATAATATCAATAATAAAATATTAGTGGAAATTTTTGTGCCGGTTATAGAACAAAGTTATGATATTTATATCCCAATTAATAAAAAAATAAAAAATGTTATTATATTAATAAGTGATGCTATATATGAACTATCAAACAATTGTTTTAAAAAAACAAATAATTTATATTTAGTTAATAAAGACACTGCTCAAATATTAAACTTGTACGCAAGTGTTAAAGATTCTGGACTA
>CALVQP010000015.1 GCA_944358225.1 uncultured Bacilli bacterium | reverse complement strand
ATGTCACTTAGTCTATATTATTCATAATCGTCTATTATCATAACAATTTCCTGATGATTACCTTTATCTAAATTATTTAATTGATTTAAAGATACAAATGTATACGATATTTTATGTTGTTTAATGTATGCAATAATTTGTTGATCTTTAAAATTTTGAGCCAAATATATTCTTTTAAATATTTGGGGTTTATGTTTTAGTTCTTCAAAAACATTTTTTCCGTATACTTTCATTATTCCTCCACTATGAAATCCATAATTTCTTTTAAACGTTGATAGTTTTTATCTAAATATAATTGACCTATGATACATTCTAAACCAGTGGCCATTTTATAAGTTATTATATCACTACTTTTATTAGAGCGACTATGGGCATTACGTCCACGCTTGTAAGTTTCAATTTCTCTTTCTTTTAAAAAGTTTTGGGCAAGTAAGCGTTCTATATGCTTACGTTGACTAGTGGCACTTACATATTTTAAGGACTCTTTTTGTAAATCTTTAACTTTATAAATACCTTGTTTTAATAAATAACTTCTGATATAAAGTTCATAAACTGAGTCACCTAAATAAGCTATAGCTAGTATGTTCATAAGTATCACCTACATATTACATCCATATATTAACACAAGTTAAGAACAAAGGAAACAAAATAAATTTTTGTTTCGTCCCTTGTCACTTTCTCTAAAGATTGCTAGTTCTTAGAGAAAACGCCCCATTCTCCATAGGCTTAAATTCCGGCAGTTGCTGTCGTATTTTTTTATTATTTCTCCTAAAAGATAAAAGATCATAAAAAAAGAAAAAGATATTTAACGATATAAATTTAGTTCTTCTTCTTTTATTTGCCCTTTAGTAAGATAGTTTATAACGCCGTACTGTTCTTTAGTTAATCCGTTTTTTCCCGGCGCAAAAGCCAGAGTTGTTCCCTCTTTGTTTCCCTCAAAAACCATTGTAAAATTAAATTCATCTGATTCACAAACATACATTGGTTCAATATTTGGATCTAAATCTAGAGTATCTCTTTTCATGTTTTGGTATAGAAATTTCATTGCCCAGTCACCATGTCCGATTCCTGGTTGGCCCATTTTACGAACACGATAAAAGGTCCCTTTAGGACTAATAAATCCTAGATAACCTACCATATCTTTAAATTCTGTATATTCTTGAAAATCATATGTATTAGCAATACGCTCTACTTTGGTTACTTTTTGTCTTGAAAAAAATCCCATCTAATCACTCCTCTACTTATTATTTTTAGCTATATGTAAAGCAACTATAGCGCCAGTAGCACAAGCAGTAACAATTTGATTTTCGGCAATATCTATTGCACTACCAATGGCGTATATTCCTTTGATATTAGTTTCATAATTATTATTAACTTTTAAATAACCTTTATTATCTCTTTTTACTTCTGATAAAACGAAATTATTATTAGGATTATAACCAATATAAACAAAGACTCCAGCTACTTCTAGAATTTCTTTATTGTTAATTTCGATTCCAGCTAATTTATCATTTTCTTTTTTCAAAGCCGTAATTTGACTATTATACAAAATATTTATATTAGATGTTTGTTTTACTTTTTGAATCAAATTATCTTCAGCTTTAAGTTGGCTAGAACGAATAAGAATTGTAATATTTTTAACTATTTTGCTAAGATACAAGGCTTCCTGTAAAGCACTATTTCCCCCACCGACAATGGCAATATCTTTATTTTTATAAAAGAAACCGTCACATATAGCACAAGTACTAATTCCTCGTCCTATCAACGTACGTTCTTGATCCAAATTTAAAGTTTTGGCTACTCGTCCAGAAGCAATTATAATATTGGCTGTTTTATATTCATTTTTGGTAGTTGTAATAATTTTTAAGTCTTGATTTTTAATATCAATTACTTCTTCTATACGGTAATCAATAGCATTTTCTTTAATTTGTAAAAGCATTTGATAAGCTAAATCCGGACCAGTAATAGAGCTAAATCCAGGATAATTTTCAATTTTATCAATTGTGTTTAAAAGTCCTCCCGGAGCACTTTTTTCTAAAATTAAAACTTTTAAATTACTTCTTTTTAAATAAATCGCTGCACTAATACCCGCGGGGCCCATACCAATTATTATTATATCATACATCTTTATCACCTAAATTTCATCTTTATATAAATCGGTTTTTTTCTGCCTAAGTAAAAATAAGAATATTCCACCAAGTACAAAGAGAATACTAATTATTTGAGCTATTTTTAAGTTTCCTAACATTAAAGAATCTGTTCGGCTGCTTTCGATAAAAAATCTTATTAAACCATAAATAATTAGATAAATGGCAGTAAGTTGACCATTTTTTAATTTTAGAAAATGACGAAGCAATATGATTATGATAAAACCGGCTAAACATAATAACGATTCATATAAAAAGGTGGGTTGGTAGTAAACACCATTAATGTTCATTCCTTCAATAATAAAGTTAGGAATGTGTAAAGATTTTAAATTTTCTAAAGTTGTAGCTGCTCCATGAGCTTCGCCATTAAAGAAGTTTCCCCATCTCCCTATAGCTTGTCCTAAAATTAAAGAAGGGACAAATATATCCGTAATTTTAAAAATATTAACGTTATATTTTTTTGTCATTATGATGATAGTTAGAGCTCCAACAATAATTCCGCCATGAATAGCTAATCCGCCGTGCCATATTTTAAAAATTTCTAGCCAGTTAGAGCTATATTCTTGAATATTAAATAAAACATAGTATATTCTAGCACCAAGCAAGCCAAAAATGATTGTCCAAAAAATCAGGTTAAATAAATAATCTTTATCGATATGAAATTTATTACTTTCTTTAAATATTAAGAATAATCCTAGACCAAAAGCAATTAATAGTAAAACTGAATACCATCTTATTTCTAGTGGTCCAATATTTATTAACACGGGATTCATTTTATCAGCTCTTTCTAACTTTTATTTAGTTAACTCATCAACATTTTCCTGGAAATAATAAATTTGTTGATTGCTATAAATAGCTTCAATTGCTGTTATTTGTTCAGCAGTTAATTCGTTAGTGTAATAAACGCTTATTTCTTTATCATCGCCGACAGTAAAAGCAAAATTGTAATCCATACATAATGCTAATATAGAATTTTCACTCAACTCGTCATAAGTTTTAGCTAAAATATAATCAGCTAAATTAGCGTGTAGTATAGTAGTATCATTATCTACCGTTCTTAAGCAATACATTAAACCATCAGGAGATATAAATCCTAACATTCCAGATACTTGCTTATAATTATATGTAGATATTATCATATTTTTTTTGGCATAATAATTTTCTACTTTATTAATAATTGTTTTCTTTTCTAAATCATCTAAAATTTTCATTTCATTATCCTTTTTAAAAATTCTCCTGTATAGGAAGATTTAACTTTACATATTTCCTCGGGAGTGCCAGTAGCAATTATTTGGCCGCCGTTAATTCCACCATCCGGGCCTAAATCAATAATGTGATCAGCAACTTTTATGACATCAAGGTTATGCTCGATTACTATTACTGTATCTTTATTATCTACAATTCTTTGCAAAATTACAAGTAGTTTTTTAATATCATGATAATGTAGTCCGGTTGTCGGCTCTTCTAATATAAAAACACTTTTGCCTGTTGCTTTTTTTTGTAATTCTTTAGCTAGTTTTACTCTTGCTGCTTCACCACCAGACAAAGTAGGAGCTGATTGGCCAAGTTCGATATAAGATAAACCAACATCCATCATAACTTGTAGTTTCTTTTTGACTTTGGGAATATTTTCAAAAAATTCTAATGCTTCACTTACACGCATTTTTAAAACATCATTAATATTTTTGTTTTTAAATTTTATGTCCAAAGTTTCTTTATTATAACGAGTACCATGACATACTTCACAAGGAACGTAAACATCAGGTAGGAAGTTCATTTCAATTTTTTTGACCCCATCGCCCCAACAAGCTTCACACCTACCACCTTTAACATTAAAGGAAAAGCGATTTTTACCATAGCCACGCATTTTAGCTTCTTTGGTATTAGCAAAAACATCGCGAATGTCATCAAAAACACCAACATATGTCGCCGGATTACTGCGCGGAGTTCTACCAATTGGATCTTGAGTAATATGTACTACTTTATCTACATGTTCTAATCCTTTTATTTCTTTACACTTTCCTACAATAGTTTTCGATTTATAAACTTTTTTGGTTAGAGCGTTAAATAAAATATCATTAACTAAAGTAGATTTACCGCTTCCTGATACTCCGGTAACACAAATAAATTTTCCTAAAGGAAATTTGACATTTACCTTTTTTAGATTATGTTCACTAGCTCCTTTTATTTCTATAAATAGTCCATTTCCTTTGCGTCTAGTCTTAGGAATTTCAATTTTTTCTATACCTTTTAGATATCTGCCTGTTAAAGAGTTTTTATTATTCATAACTTCTTGAGGTGTCCCATAAGCCATAATTTGACCGCCTTCCACGCCGGCTTTAGGTCCAACATCCACAAGATAATCCGCTGCTAGCATTGTATCAGTATCATGTTCTACAACAATTAAGGTATTTCCTAGATCACGCATTTCTTGCATTGATTTTATTAAACGTTCATTATCTTTTTGATGAAGACCGATACTAGGTTCATCTAAAACGTATAATACCCCGGTTAAACGCGATCCAATTTGCGTAGCCAGACGAATACGCTGAGCTTCTCCACCAGATAGAGTCCCAGCACTACGATTTAAGGTAATGTATCCTAAACCAACATTATTTAAAAATTCTAAACGAGAAGATATCTCTTTTATTAAAAGTTCACTTATTTTTTGTTGTTCTTTGTTTAATTTTAAATTTTTAATAAATGTATACAAACTTTCAATACTTAAAGCTGTCATATCATAAATATTTTTTTTATTAATATAAACATTTAAAACTTCTCTTTTAAGTCTAGCTCCCTTACATAAAGGACAAGTTGTTTCGATCATGTAATTTTCAATCCATTCCCGAACCCAATTAGCTGAAGTTTCTACTTGACGACGTTCTAAATTATTAATAATCCCCTCAAAAAAATCGGTCTTGGTGCGAACATTACCATTTTTAGATATATAAGTAAATTCAAAAACTTCAGTTGAACCATATAAAATTTTGTTTAATTTTTCTTTAGACAATTTTTCAATAGGGGCGTCTAGATCAATATCATAATGTTTGGCTACAGTAGCAACTTCAGTGTATAAAACATTTTGATCTTTTGATAAACTAACTATTCCTCCCTGAGAAATACTTTTTTTTCGATCAGGAATAAGAAGATCTTCAGATATTTTCATTTTCATTCCTAAGCCATTACATTCAGGACAAGCTCCAAAAGGAGAATTAAAAGAAAACATACGTGTTTCTAGCTGAGGTAGCGAGTAATTACAGTGGACACAAGCATAATTTTCACTCATAATAAATTCTTCATGTCCAATTACATTAAATAATACTATTCCATGGGCTAACTTAGCTGCTGTTTCAATAGATTCAAAGATACGCGAGCGATCTTCCTGTTTTACTACTACTCGATCAACAACTACTTCAATAGTATCTTTTTTATTTTTTTGGAGTTTAATATTTTCATAAAGATCTCTTACTTCGCCGTTAATACGGACACGAGAATATCCTTTACTACGTAAATTTTCTAAAATCGCTGCATGCTCTCCCTTTTCTTCGCGAACTACCGGGGCCATTATTTCTAGTTTTGTTCCTTCTTCTAACTCCATTATTTTATTTGTCATTTCTTCAATACTTTGACTTTTAATAGGTTCTTTATGATTAGGACAATAAGGTGTACCGATACGGGCAAATAAAAGACGAAGATAATCATAAATTTCTGTCACTGTTCCCACTGTACTACGGGGATTATTGTTAGTGCTTTTTTGGTCAATGGAAATACTAGGAGATAAACCTTCAATACTATCAACATCTGGTTTAGAAGTACCGCCTAAAAATTGACGCGCATAGCTGCTTAAACTTTCGACATATCGTCTTTGGCCTTCGGCATAAATGGTATCAAAAGCTAAAGATGATTTACCACTTCCGGATACTCCGGTCATAACAATAAGTTTATTCTTGGGCAATTCTATGCTAATATTTTTAAGATTATTTTCTCTTGCTCCTTTAATAATTATTTTATCCATAATTTATTCACTCTTTCTAATATTTTATTATTTTCAATATTAAAGGCATCGCTTTGCAGCAATTGATAATATAGAATATATTTTAAAACTGACTTGTTACATTTATATAAATCCAAAAAAGTTTTAATTTCATTGGTACTCATTTGGGCTGTGGTTATAAATTTAATAATATCACGTTCTGAAGAATTAATAACTGCCTCTATTATTTCCTCACGGGTTAAAAATTTAATTATTTTAAGACACTGGGTAACATACATATCATAATACCCATAATATTCATCGTTAAATACTTCATAATTACCACTACCAATAACTAAAGCAATATTAATATCTAAGCTTTTTTCAAAATACCTAAATACATCACAAATATTTTTGCAAAAATGGTATCCGTTGCCGTTTATACCAAATTTGACCTTTCCACATACTTGATACTCTTTATTGATTTCAAAAGATTGCGCATATCTATTTGTTTTATCACTATTAAAAGCTTTATAACCAATTATTTGCATCATTACTTACCCACTTTATAACTACATTTACAACATAATAATTCTACTTTTTTATTATTAACAAAACCTTCTTCAATATTTTTAAATCTAGAAGAACTTATTATATCACTTAAATTTTGTTTGTAAATATCACCTAGTTTTATTGTCCCCTGGGAGTCTAAGCAACAGGGTATTACAGTACCGTTAGACAGTATACCAATATGATCTTTTAAAGCCCGACAGCTACCATAAGTGTTATAATAATTATTATCTAAAGAAGGCCAGGTAAATTCGTTTTTAAACTCAATAAAAATCCTATCTTTAATTTTAAGATTTTGTTGATTTTTAATTGAACTATCATAATATTTATTTAAATACTTTATGATATCTTCTACATACTCTGTTTGACTCCAAATTCGGTAATTGATAATTGTATTATTTTGATGCAATATTTCAACAGAATCTATAATATCATCTAAATAGTTTTTTAACGTTTTTTGATACTTGGGATTATAACTATGAAGTGAAATATTTAGTTGTCTAATATGCAAATTATGCTTTATATTAGCAATAAGATAACCGTTAGTAGTGATATTAATAAAAAATTTTTGGCTAGCATAATTAATAAACTCGTTTATTTGCGGATGGATTAAAGGTTCTCCTAAAATATGAAAGTAAAGATATTTAGTATATCCTGCTAATTTTTTTAAAATAAGCTTAAATTCTTCAAAACTCATGTATTTAATAGGACGATGATTTAAAATACAAAAAGAACAGTTCAGATTACAAGCATTAGTTATTTCGATATATACTTTTTTAAATCTCATGAGACATCACTTATTAAGTGTAACATAATTGCCAAATAAAATAAACAATAGTTCTTATTTTGAACTTCCGTAATATGTTTAACATTACATTTATAACTATAAAATTATTATCTTTTGTAATATTTTGTTATATATTTTTTAGTCCCAAGTCTCATACCCTATTCTTTGGGCTTTTTTAACACTTCGATGTTGCTTACGCGTGTGTTTGACTTTCTCTAACTCGATATATGCTACACATTAAAAACCGTGATATTTTTTGTAAAATCACGGTTTAATTTATGTTTTAACTCCAAAAATTGGAAATTATTCATGTAATTGATCAATACCATTTTTGTCAGTTGTAATCTTTATACTAACTCCTTTAATATTTACATAATTTTCATATTTATCTGTATATACCATTATTAACACCTCTTATTTTAATTTCTGAGTTTCTCAAAGAAATAATTGCTTCTAACCACAACAAGGACCATTCTGCAAAATAGGATTTTAGAGATTTGGTTTCTGTATCTAAATCAATTAAATCAAATTTTAAATTTTGTAATTTTTCTTCATCTATAGATACTAAGCTTTCACTATTTACATATGTGGCTAAAATCGGCTTAATTTCAAGTAATACTTTTTCAAACTTTTTTTGTTCTTTATAGATGTCAAGTTGAATTGATGCTGTAACATAATATATTAGATTTTTAAAAGAATATTCAATATTTTCTTTTGTTGGATTTCCTACATTAAACGTTTCTTTCATTAACTAGGCCTCTCTTTTTTGTATTATATTATAAATTATCTTCTAAGTAAAAACAATAATCCTAATAATAAAATTTCGCAGTGTTATAGTAAGTTTTATTGGATTAGTAGTACCAAGCAAAAAAGATGATCAGACTAACTATCGTTATTATTCGGAGCAAGATATTGTTCGACTAAACACCGTACGAGCTTTGCAGCTGATGGACTTACCTTTGCATGAAATAAAAAAAGTCTTAGAATATGATGATTTGGAAAAGATTATAAATTTTCTGACTCAAGCAGAAAAAAAGCTGATGAAAAAATAAAGTCATTAGAGTATAGTAAGACAAAGATCCAGTTAGCAAAAGCTGATTATGAAAAAAATTGCAACAACAATCCAAGCTTAAAACACCTGTTTTGAAAGATTATGAAAAGCGGGTTATTTTACTTTCGGAAACTTTAGAAGAAGCTACTGTTAATAACTTGTGGAATTATCTAAGTCATTTTTATACTCAAATTTCTCCAGAAGTAAAGGATGATTTTTCTTTTGAAGATTTAGCTGGTATATATACAGAAAATAAAGTAAACAGACTGTTTGCAGTCTGTAATCGTTATGTAAATATAGATGGTTTAAAGATATTACCAAAAGGAAAATACTTGTGCGCTAGCTGTACAGAAGAAAATAGAGAACAAACCCTAAAAGATTTATTAAATATGACCCATATTAAGTATGGTGTAAATCCAAAATTTACGGTGCAATTAATCGTTGTCTGTGGTATTTTGCAATGGAATTATGAACTACAAGTATATATCGGATAAGTAATTAGAAAACTTTAATTTGACGATGGTTATTTGTTTATCTGTTCTAATATTAAACGACGAGCTCTAGTAGTTGCGCATTTATTAGCCCAATCAAGATTCAATTGTGAATTAACAGCTGTTTTTAAAATAATTAAATCATTATTTTTTAATTTCGATGTCAAAGTAACTTCTTCGCCATTTACATAGGCTTTTTCTAAATACAAAGCTTTATTAGGAATAGCAAGAAAGGCAAAATCTAAAATATTTGATCCCACTGGGAGCTCGTAAATTTCACTTCCTAAGGAACGTACATATATTTTATCTCCTAAAACTTCATAACGTAGTTTTTCATAAAACTCTTGGTCATCGGAATTTAAACGGTCTATTTCACTACCTATAGAAAAGAAAGGATATTCTTTTTTTAATTGTTCATAACTACTAGCATCATATTTTTTTAGTTGTCCTAAAACTCCTTTGCTATTTATTTGAGCCATTTCTTTAGTCCGTAGCTGAGCTTGAATCATTTTCTCTTGACTAATTATAGTAGTATGTAAAGCTCTATAGCCCGTTGTTTTAGGTTGATAGATGTAATCTTTGACATAATTTTGAAGATAAGTAAAGTTTTGGTGTGTTATCCTAAAACCCTCATATATGTCTTTAATTGTATTTAATGATACTTGTAAAGCGTATAGATCATGAATACTTTCTAAAGTACGACCTTTGCTTAAAGAAACAAAAATATTATAAAGATTTTTAACACGCACATTAATTGCCGATTCTACATTTTCAGCTAGCATCTTATCCTCTAGCTCTTTTTTTGTATTATTTATTACCTCTTGATATTCGGCAGTTTTTTCAGCTACTTTACCGGCTAAATCTTCATAAGTATCTTTATGTAAGTAGTACATACATAAATCTTGTAGTTCTTTTTTGATTTTATTAGCACCTAATGCTTGAGCAATTGGCACAAAAATATCCATAGTTTGTTTAGATTTTTCTATTTGTTTAGCCGGTTTCATAAATTGCATTGTTCTCATGTTGTGTAAACGATCCCATAATTTGACAGCTATTGATCTAACATCATGATAAAGTAAGGAGCGAAATAATTTACGCACATTACTAGCAAACACCTCTTCCTTGCCAGCGTTATTAAGATCCATCTGAGTAATTTTAGTAACGTCTCCGACAATAGTTGCTACACTAGATCCAAATTCACATTCTATTTCTACTAAAGTATATGGCGTATCTTCAACGACATCATGGAGTAAACAGCCACAAACAGTCGCAACATCAGCCTTATAATCTACAGCTAATTTAGCCACTTCAATAGGGTGAATAATATATGGTTCGCCGCTTTTTCTTTTAACGTTTTGATGTAACTTCTTGGCTAGTTTATAAGCTTTGATAATCTTTTCATGATTTTGACTAGATAAATCATAACTTCTAAATTCATTTAAAACGTCTAAAAATCTTATATCTTCTTGATCTGTTATTAAGAATTGACTCATTTTTACCACCACTACTTTCTAAAAAATAGCCAACAATAAGTTGACTATTTTAAACATGATGGCATTAAGAAAACAATGCATAATTTTAGTAAATCTTTTTTCATAAACCATCACCCAAATTTCTGTTTGGGTTAATAATATCACCTAAAAGTAGTAAAAGTCAATGTTAAATTTAAAATAATATTAGGATCGAATAATATTAGGATTTAGCTAGTAATTACTTCATAAGGATTATCTTCTGTACCTTCGCCTGTAACTGTAGTTGAAGCTTTTAGATTTAAGACCGGAAACGCTGCAGGTCTTTGACTGGAAGCAGCACGATAACTGACGGTTGCTGTGTCGGTGATAAAAAAGACATTGGTTTCGTTATATGGTGTCATGGTCCACATCATTTCTTTATACAAATAAGAACTACCTCCACCAGCCAACTCAAACTCATCAATACTAATAAGGCCTATTTTCAATTTTAATGTACTAACCGGACAAGCAAATGTCTGAGTATTATTTGCTCTTCGAGCACGAGCACCGTAAGAAGTATCATTACAGAACTCTCCTTTTTCCATGAAGAAATTTTTATATGTGGTAATATTTTCAGTGTACCAATTATTTAAAGCAGTAGGCACAACATAGTAAGGCAAGCTAGTACTGGTACTATACGTTGAACTATCACTACTATTAAAAGCAGTTTGATGGTTAGTTTTATCAGCAAAAGGAGTAACCGGATTATCAGCCATTACTCTAATAGTGCCATCTTCATTAACGCGGATAATTCTAAAATTTAAATCTCCTAGTTTTAAATAATTATTGGGATTACTTCCCTTAAAATAGTAAGTTTCTTTATTATCTTGGCCGCTAGCTTTATATACACCTTCACCGCTAGTAACAACTTTTTGACTTATAACGGTTGCCAAAAGTGGTTGGCTAGTAGCTACAGCTTCAACAGTAATTTTGGTATCATAAATCTTATTGAATCCTTGTGCTTCTGTAGTCTCATAAGCCATCCAACTATGAAAAGTATGAGTTACTGTTTCCCCGGAGTTTAAACCACCAGTTAGTAAGCTGTAAGTAATTCTGGCTGTTGACTGTAAATCAGCAGGTGTTGAAACAACTGTATTGCTAGTCAAAAAAGAAACTTTTCCATCGATAGCAACTTTGACATGAGACTTATCTAAGGTCGAGCTATTAAGTTCATTGACATTAAAGGAATATGTTGCATAAGAGTCACATGTATTAGTAATAGTTACCTGATAGGCAGGCGTATTTAAGCCTTCAGCATCTTGCATAGGATAGGAAGATAGTTGCGTTACTCCTTCCGTGTTTTCACTAAATGTCACATCAAAACACTTATAAGTATTATTTGTTGTTCCCGCTTGCGAAAAATCCATTTGCCAAAAAGCATAGCTTGTTAAAAGAGTAATTAAAACAACTCCAGAAACTAAAATAGCAAGGCTTAATAATTTATGATATTTCTTTTTAGTCATAGCTTTATCCTTTCTAATAAACAATGGTATAAGGATTTTCTTTAGAGCCATTGCCTATAGCTTTAGTTGTACTTTTTAAATTGATTACAGGATAGGAATAGGGGATTCCATCTGTTACTGATCTCGTAGAATACCTAGAACTAACACCAGTTGTTATAAAATAAACTGTCGATGATGTTGCCGGAGTCATTGTCCAGTAAGTTGTATCTTTATATAGATAACTATTGCCCCCACCAGCTAGGCTAAACTCATTAAAAGTAATAATTCCGTATTTTAGTTTTAACGGTGTTACATTACATTTAAAAGTATTGAAGGTTGTAGGATAAGTTGTATCATTACAGAAATTACCTTCTACTACTAAATCATTATATTTGGTATTTAAAAGGTTATCATTATACCATTTATAAATAGAGGCAGAGGTAGTGTAATAATGTTCGGTTTCAGTATATTGAGTATATACAGAAGAAGCTACATCATTGAAAAAGGTACGATGATTTTCTATATCACTACGCCAAGGAGTTGTAGCATTAGAAGAAACAATGCGGATACTGCCATCTTCATTGATGCGAATAATTCGAAATTCTAAACCGTTCATAACTAAGTAATTGTTAGGGTTTGCCCCTTTAAAATAATAAGTTGGTTGATTATCAATACCTACTCCTTGATATAAACCATCACCTGTTGTTACAACATTAGAGTTATCAACACCTAATATAGCCTCAGCCAGAATAGGAACTTCTTTATATATAGCGGCTGTTTCTACCGTAATCCTACTATGAAATTCTTTACCAGAACCTTTTTCTTCTGGAGTAAATTCATCCATCCAAGTACGAATTTTATAGGTTTTACTATCTTGATAGTTTAGTTCTCCGGCAGCAAGAATATAACGGCTTTTGGCATTTATTGTAGGAGATGCTGGATTAGCATGAGGATTGCTTTGACTAGATTCAACAGTAGGTGCCAAATCAGCTACGGTATAAACCATATCATCGACGCTAATTCTAGTATATAAATCGTCAAGCGTTGTAGTGTTTAAAACATGTAATTTAACAATATAAGTTGAAGTTGTTTTACAGGTATTGGTAATAGTTATTTCATGATAAGGATTTAACAAGCCCTCTTCATCGGTTTGAGGAACACCATTAATATTATCGACTCCCGAAACATTTTCAGAAAAAGTTAAATTAAAGCAATCAAAACTCTCAGTATTGCTTCCACTTTGCGTAACACTAGTTTGCCAATAAGCATAACTAAAACCAACAATTAAAATTATTGCCAAAATTATTAAGAAAAATATTATGTTTTTTTTAGTTAATAGTTTGGACATACGCATCCCTCTTTATATTATCTACATTATAACATTAAAAGTTTAACAAGTTCAAGAATAAGCAAAAATTTGTATTTATTTAAAAGAAAAAAGCATAATATTATGCTTTACTAACTTGAAATAATTCTACTTCAACAGGGGTTTCTTGACCAAATAAATCAATTAGAACATTTAAGGTATTTTGCTCCAAATCAATTGTATCGATTGTACCGGTCATTCCTTTAAACGGTCCATCAATAATATTTACTTTATCTTTTGGAGCTAACTCTGATTTAGCATCAACTCTACTCATACCCATATTAGCTAAAATACGATCTATTTCTTGTGGTAATAAAGGGGTTGGTTTGGCACCTTTTCCTGATGATCCTATAAATCCCGTTACTCCTGGAGTGTTACGAACAATATACCAAGCTTCATCACTCATAACCATTTCAACTAAAATATAGCCAGGAAACATTTTTTTAACCTTCTCTTTTTTAACACCATCTTTTACTTCAATTTCTTTTGTCTCTGGAACAATAACACGATAAATATAATCTTGCATTCCCATTGATTCAGTACGCATTTCTAATTTTTCTTTAACTTTACTTTCATGCCCACTATAAGTGTTTACCACATACCATAATTTTTCCATTAATTAAACAACCCCTTTACGAAAGATACTAATAAATTTAGGCCTTGGAATAAAAGTGCAATTATAATACACAAAACAATCGTAGCAATAGTATATTTAATAATTTCTTTAAAACTAGGCCACTTAACATGTTTCATTTCTTCTTTTAGACGATGAAACCATCCTTGTTTACTTTTTTTTACTTTTTCTTTTTTTACTTTTTGTTTTTTCATGAAACTCCCTCATTTTTCATCAAAATAAAAACACATTTTCGTGCTAAGAATAATATAGCACAAGAAAGTTATGATGACAAGAAAATTAGTAACTTTTCAAAAAATTTTTTAAATGAGTTAATTTTGGTATTTTTTAATTTTTTATTTGCTTATTTTTGATATTTTTTATACAACGATTTAAATCACGAAAGCCGTACTTTTGATAATTAGCAACTTTTAAAACTTCATCAACATTAATATCTTTAAAATTTGAGGTTAAATATGTAGAAGCTGCACTTTTATCGATCTGTTCATAATTAATAATTTTATCAACTCTATTTAAAAGTTCTTTAGGCAAAATATTATGGTCACTAATGTTTTTGGTAAAACCAACACTTTGGTAAATTTTTAGATTTGAGGTAATGATTATTAAAGCGTTTTTGAAGTTAATTTTTTCGTTACTAGCTAAAGTTAGATATCCCTCATCTAATATTTGGAGAAATAAATTTAAAACTTTAGGATGCGCTTTTTCGACTTCATCAACTAATATTAAACTGTAGGGAGTTTGAAGTAATTGTTTAAAGATACATTCGTCATTGTATCCTATATATCCCGCAGATGAACCGATTAGTTTATTAATTGAAATTTCTAAGTTATATTCACTCATATCTAGACGCAATAGAGTCATATTTAAAGCTGTAGCCATTGTTTTAGCGGTATAGGTTTTGCCTACACCAGTAGGTCCGGTTATAAGTAATGAAAGGGGTTTATCGAATTCTTCCTGCCAATAATTTTTTAATGTTTGTAAAATTTGATTTATTCCTTGCTTTTGACCAATAATTTTTCTATTTAGTTCTTTTTCTAATTTTAAATATTTTTGATCGAGATTTTCTAGAAGAGGAATGTTAGTTTTATTTTCGATAACTTCTAAAATATCTTCATAAGTTATTTTACTTTTCTTTAACTTTTGTAAATTATGAATTTTGGTAAGTATGCTTTTTTCTTTTTCTTTATACATTAAAGCTTCTTTGAAATTTTGTTTAATTATTTTATCTTCTTTTTCTTGAATATTTTTTTGAAGTTCTAACTCTAAAGATTGTAACTTTTCTTGATCATTTTTTTTACATTTTACTTTAGCACATACAGAATCAAGAACATCAAGACATTTATCAGGATTATTTTTATCATAGATGTATTTATTAGAAAGGGTACAAATATCAATAATGTTTTTATTAGTAATTTTTAAATTGTGATGACTTTCATAACTAGTTTTTACATGCATAAGAATTTCTAAAGTTTGCTCTTCGTTAGGTTCTTTAACAAAAATGGTCTCAAATCTTCGGGCTAAGGCTTTATCTTTGGCAATGTATTTATGATATTCTTCAGTTGTGGTTGCCCCAATAATTTTTAGTTCCCCTCGCGCTAGATAAGGTTTTAAAATATTAGATGCATCGATTGCTCCTTCAGCTCCTCCAGCATTTACTAAAGTATGAATTTCATCTATAAATAATATAATATCTTTATTACTTAAAATTTCTGTTATTATTTTATTAAGTCGATCTTCAAATTCACCACGATATTTAGTTCCAGCAACTAAGGATGCCATATCTAACATAACTATTTTTTTGTTTAATAGTTCTTGAGGAACTTGTTTTTTTTGCACTCTTTTTACAAATTCTTCGACAATAGCACTTTTTCCAGTTCCTGCCTTACCTATTAGTAAAGGATTATTTTTATTTTTACGTAGTAAAGTTTCAATCAAAATATTAATTTCTTTATCGCGACCAATTACAACTTCGTTTAGATTGACTGTTTCATTTAAATTTGTTCCGATTTCATAAATTGTTAAATTATGATTTTTTAATGGTTTATGTAAAGATTTATACAAAGCATCTAAATCAATATTTAAAGATAGCATAATTCTAATAGCTATGCCTTCTGCTTCTTCTAAAAGCGCTAGCATCAAGTGAGTAACTGTCACTTGAGCATTATTATCTTCTTTAGCATCATTTAAAGCATTTTCGATGACTCTTTTTAATAACGGCGTATATAACTTTAATTCATTGGATTTATAGCCGATTCCTACAACGTTAACCAATTCTTCCTTAAATTTCTTATAAGTTAAGCCAAAATTATTTAAAGCTTTACTAACGGCATTTTTACTTGATAGCATAGCTAGAAGAAGATGTTCGCTACCAACATATGGATGCTTTAATTCTTGCATTTCGTGTTCACTTTTTTTAAATAAACTTGTTATTTCAAAGTTAAAATTTTCAAACATTATATCCTCCTTTGATATATAAATATCATGTTTTTATTTTAACCAGTAAATAACAAAAAGAATGTCAAAAAAATAGAAAGTATTAGACTTTCTATTAGGATATTTTTTTAATATTAGTAAAATAGTAATTATTATTGTTATCACGAGTGAATGTATATTGATAATGACCGTATTTTTGATAATTACTATTATCTAAGGTAAAATTAGCATTGGATTCCACTAATTCTTTTTGCTTTATATCACGATATACATTATTATCATAAATAAACATCAGCATAAACTTTATCTCCAGAAGTTTTAGCTGTAGCAAAATAAGTTTCAATACTTATTCCGTTCATAGCTCCGCATTCACCAATGGCATAAAATACTTCATTATCATCATCTGCTACTAACTGAGGACAATATTCTTCACCAATAAGATCGATCTTTGGCAAATCTGATGTGCCGAAAAGCTGATTATACTGTTGTTCCAAAAATGAATAATAGATTTTGGCACTTGTTAAGTCTATTGTTTCATCTGAACTATCATAATTTAATTTACTTCTAATAAGATCATAACCACTTTGAAGACCTTTACCATAATCAAAATCATTAGTTGCAAGATTAACAAGAGCATAAAGCTTATATTGCTGAGGAATATCAGCAACGTCCAAATTATCAAAAGAATATATATATTCTTCTGACCCTATTTCAGTATTAGATGGACCCATAGATTCTAATAAATTTATTTTATTAGCTATTTGTTCTAACGTAGTATAATCAGTTATTTCTTCTAACAAAGAATTTACATTTTCATTAGCCTGATTTATTATTTCTTCACTTGTTTTAGTAGTCGTTAAATCCGAAAAAACTTTCCACACGATTATTGCACCGGCAAGTATAATAATTGATAAAATGACAATAACTACTATTAATGCTTTATTCTTGTTTCTGGCTTCCATACTCCTTACTCCTCCTTGAGCAAAGTATATCAGTTGCATATCTACTATTCAATAAGTTGGTGTAATAATTTATTGTATTGACAACAATTTAAAATTTTTTGTTATTATGTTTTATATCTTTAATAACAGTTTCGCGAAACATTTAAGATTATTCCTATACTGGCCATAGATACTAAAAGAGACGATCCTCCATAAGATAAAAATGGTAAAGTAACACCGCATATATTGTAATTACCGCTTACTTTTGGATGGATACACTTACAATATAACTGAGAAACTAACTTAACACTTCCATATAACTGGTTTTTTAGATAAAAATATTATCCCTCTGCTAGTAATTCAGGGAGCTTTAAATGCGCATATATTTTCTTATCTTTATCTATTTCTATTTTATCAACTAACCTCATAAGTTGTTCCTTAGTAGGATTTTTAAATGACATGTAATCTAAAGCACTTTTTTACATTTTGAAAAACTCGAATTATTATCTTGTTTGCTTTCATTTATTCCTTTTTGTCTTTCTAATTCTAATTTTTTTATTTCTTTCATTGTTTTTTCATAAATTCTTTTATACATATCTTCATCTACTAAGCCATGAACTTTATTTAAGTATAAACTATCTATAGTATTTTTATGAGTTTTAAGTAAATTTTTTTCTATCTTCGTTTTAATTTCAACTATATTCTTAATAATGATATTTTCTGAATTATCTGTTTTACGAATTTTTTTGAATTATAACTTATCTTGTTATGAGTATTCTGAACCATATTACCAATGTACATTTGGGTTGTTAGAATTCCAGCAATAGTTTGTCTTCGCCAAATTCCATAACCATCATTTTCGGTTACAAATTTTGCTCTGGGTTCTTGTTTATGTACTATTGGAATTACTATTTTTCTCATAGTTAATAAATCCGCTTTTTTTTATGACCATATCCTTCTAAAGCCGGTCAATGATAAATCTATAACTTTAACTTCAATAAATGATACAACCGAGCCAGTTTTTAATTAATGAATACGTTTTCATATACATTTTTTATATTAGTAACCTCTTGTTGATTTTTCATTTTTCTTTTCATAGATTTTTTAGTTCTTTATTTATTTTCATTTCTTGTAATTCTTTTTTTTCTTTAGGAATAACTCAATATTTATCATATCCTCACTATTTTATAAAAAAGTAAACATACCTTTCATGTTTACTTTTTCCTTACAGCTTGATTAACAATAATTTTATTTTAAATCATTAATTTTTACCTAATATTTACAACATATTTTTGTTCATCAAATTCTAAAGTTAAAAATAATGAATCAGTCCCATTAGCAACTTCTTCTGGAATTAGAAAAGCAATAATGCACTCCAATGGCTCATCAAAAGGAGATAATTCAGGAATACTATTTACCCATGAACCATCCTCAATTTCTTGACCGCTTTTATCATAGATACCATATACATGATACCAAGTTTT
>CALVQP010000014.1 GCA_944358225.1 uncultured Bacilli bacterium | reverse complement strand
GTAAGATAAAAAGTATACAAATGGAGGACTTAAAATGGCTTTTAAAAATATTAAAAAATTTTTTGTAGAAGATGAAAACGAAAGTGAAGCAAGTGAAGAGGAGTTTTATAATATGTCTCAAGAAGATGCCTTAAAGGAAGCTGATAAGACAGGTAACAAAATGATTTTATTAGAACCACGTGCTTATTCTGAGAGTCAACAAATTGCTGATCACTTGAAAAATAGAAATAGTGTTGTGGTAAATTTAAAAAGAGTTACTTCTGATCAAGCCAAAAGAATAATTGACTTTTTGAGTGGTTGCATATATGCTATAGGTGGTTCAATGGAAAAAATTGGTGTGGGAATATACCTTTGTGCCCCTAAAAATGTTAGTGTTCAAGGAAAGATTACTGAAGATAATAAAAATGAACAAGACGAAGAAGTAGAGTGGTAATTAAATAGTTTTTTTCGAGGTGAGGCATGAAAAAATTTAGTACAAGTCTCTATGGGTATAATAAAAAAGAAGTTAGTAAATTTGTTAGCGATGTAGCTAATAAATACGAAACTATGCTAAATAATTTAAAAAATAGAGATAATGAAATAAAAAAATTAACAGAGCAAGTAGAATATTATAAAAATTTAGAGGGTTCTTTTAATAAAGCATTATATGTAGCAGAAGATACCTCTAAACAGATGCGAAAATTTGCCCGTGATGAGTCTGCTAATATTATTAATGAAGCAAAAAGAAATGCCTCACGTATTATCAATGATGCTTTACTAAAATCAGAAAAAATAGAAGAAGAATCTCAAAGATTAAAAATGAGTGTTAATCGCATGAAAAAGCGCTTAAGACAAACATTGGAAGAAGAATTAGCTATTATCGATGATATAGATGATATTGATTATTAATATCATCTTTTTCAAAAATATGGTATTATAATTAATAAGAAGGAGAGTATTAATGGATATTAATGAAGTTGAAACAAAAATGCAAAAAGCAATTGAATCTTTAGAAAGTCGTTTAGTTAATATTAGAGCAGGGCGTGCTAATCCAGCTATGCTAAATAATATTATGGTAGACTATTATGGAACACCCACGGCAATAAACAGCTTAGCTAATATTACTGTACCAGAAGCCAAACAATTATTTATCAAGCCTTTTGATAAAAGCACGTTAAAAGCGATTGAGAAAGCTATAAATGAAGCTAATATTGGTATAGCTCCTAATAATAATGGGGAAATGATTATATTAACTATTCCGGATTTAACTGAAGATCGTCGTCGTGAATATGTTAAACAAGCTAAAACTGTAGCTGAAGAGGCTAAAATAGCTTTAAGAAATATTCGTCAAGATGCTAATAACTCAATCAAAAAAGAAGAACTTCCAGAAGATGAAGAAAAAGCTTTGATAAGTGATGTTCAAGATTTAATTGTTAAATATAATAAAATAGTAGATGAACATCAAAAAGAAAAAGAACAAGAATTAATGACAGTTTAAAAAATCACTCTTTATTTTGAGTGATTTTTTCCATATTTTTAAAATTAGTTTTAGCTATATTATCTAAATATTCTACGCCTTTCTTATCAGCTATTTTTTTAGCTACTTCATCTACTTGGGCCCCAGCTCCTTTAGGCAGTTTTATTTCTTCTTGGTTACTTAATTTTTTCATATGGGACAAAAATATGTAACGTGAAATTATAGAAGATGCGGCAACACTTAAACATTTATCCTCAGCATGTGTCATAAACGTGATGTTAGTAGCTTTTTGTAAGGCTTGATCAATATACTCATAATACTTTTTAGGATAAACAAATTGATCAACGACAATTTTATCATATTTACCATTTTCTTTTTTGATCATTTCTACTAGCACTTTATTGTGCAAAATAGCTTTAATCTTATTCATATTAAAACCTAATTTAGTATATTTATTAAAAGAAATATTATCTAAGATAAAAGTTACATGAGAAATATTTTTTATTATTTGGGGAGCAATATTCATAATTTTTTCATCAGTTAACTTTTTAGAATCGCGAACGCCTAAATTAATTAAATAATCCATATCTTCTTTGCTCACATAAGATGCACTAACAACTATGGGGCCAAAAAAGTCTCCAGTTCCTACCTCATCAGAGCCAATTGAAGCATCATTAATCATATTTAGTTTCTCTTTATTTTTATTTTCTTTCTTGGGATTAATATCGATAATTTTGTTGTTTAATTTTCTTTCCAAATCAATCCATATATTGGCATCAATATCAGCACTAATTCCTTGAAACATTGCTTTTCCAGAATTATAAAGAGTTATAATCGTATCTTCTTCTTGCGCTTGGAAAATAGCATAAGGAGGAGTTTTATCTCTTTTTTTATCTTTATAAAAATCAATCATCTTTTCTTTGACATTATCACTTACTTTAAATACTATTGTCATAATTCCTCCCGTTTTCTACTAAAATTCTTCAATTTCTTTCGTATTAATTTTATCATGTATTACTTTTAAATTCATTAAAAATATAATATAATTAGGCTAAAGGAGGATAAAAAATATAAAAAATGATTAATATTTTAGATGTTATTATTTTATTTATAATCTTGTTTAGTGCTGTTATTGGCATGAAAAAAGGAGCAATCAAAAGTGCTGTTAGCTTCATTGGGATTATATTATGTGTAATTATTGCTTATGCTTTAAAAAATGCTTTAGCTAATATTTTAATATCATACTTACCATTTTTTGATTTTGGCGGTGTTTTTAAAGGTGTATCAGTATTAAATATTTTAATATATGAAGCTATTGCTTTTTTGATCATCTTTAGTATTTTACAAATGATTTTAAAGCTCATCATTCATTTTACTTCTATTTTAGAAGGTCTTTTAAAAGCCACAATTATTTTAGGTATTCCTTCTAAAATACTAGGATTTATTTTAGGTTTATTAGAAGGGTATATTTATGCTTTTATAGTTTTATTTATATTATCGATGTTTAGTTTTTCAATAGAACTAACGCAAACTAGTAAATTTAATTCAGCAATTCTTAATAATACCCCAATTCTTACTAATTTTGCCAAAGATTCTTATGAATCGATTAGTGAAATATATTCTTTAAAAGAAACTTATAATAATATAGAAGATAAAACAGAATATAACAATGTATCTATTGAAATATTATTAAAACATAATGTAGTAACAATCGATACCGTCGAAAAATTAGTAAAAAAAGATAAATTGGATATAACTAATTTAGAACTATTAAAGGATAAATATAGAAAGGATTGATTTGATGATTAAATATTTAGAAAGTTCCAATTTTGAAGAAGAAATAAAAAAAGGGAAAATACTTGTTGATTTTTATGCTGATTGGTGTGGTCCTTGTAAAATGTTAGGTGAAGTTTTAGAAAATATGCAAGATATAAATATTTTAAAGGTAAATGTTGATTTATATCCTGATATTGCTGAAAATTATGGGATTATGAGTATTCCAACGTTAATTAGTTTTGAAGATGGCAAAGAAAAAAATAAACATATTGGTTTTGCCGATGAGGATGTAATTAGAAAAATTATCTAAAACAAAAACTCTTTCTGTAAAAAGCAAAGAGTTTTTATAATATTTATTTTATTTCCATTATTACTGGTAAAATAATTGGTCTTCTACCAGTTAAATTACTTATATAAGGACTAAGTTCTAAAATAATTTGATTTTTAATATCGATGTAACTATAAGGTTTAGAAGCTAGTAAATTTTTTACAACTTCTGAAATTTTGTGTTCAATTTTACTTATCAATTCAGCATTTTCATTAACAAGGACAAACCCCCTAGTAGTAACGTTAGGTTTAATTAAAAGCTCTTTAGTTTTAATATTAATGTTCAATATAGTTACTAATATTCCATCTTTACTCATAAGTTTACGATCATTAATAACCACACTACCGACATCACCAATACGTGAGCCATCAACATAAACATCTCCCGCTGTAATCTTATCACCTTTATGTACCCCATTACTATCAAGTATCAACTCATCGCCGTTTTGCATAATAAATACTTTATCCGGATCCATGCCGCAAGAAATTGCTAAGTCTTTATGTTGTTTTAACATACGATATTCACCATGCATTGGCATAAAATATTCTGGTTTAATTAAACGCAGCATTAACTTTAGTTCTTCCTGTTTGGCATGACCAGAAGTATGAATATCACTAAATTCCGAATTAGTATATACTTTAACTCCCTTTAAATAAAGTTTGTTAATTATACGGTTAATACCGGCAGCATTTCCAGGAATAGGTGAAGATGAAAATACGACTAAATCATCGTTCATTAAAGATATTTGTTTATGCGTACCATTAGCAATACGCGATAAAGCTGCAAGGGGTTCTCCCTGGGAACCAGTACATAAAATACAAACTTCATTTTTCTTTAACGCTTTGGCAGCACTTGATTCAATAAACATCGAACTATCTGTTAATAAACCGTTTTCTAAAGCTAGTTGAATATTAGTTTCCATACTTCTACCAAATACCACAATTTTCCGATTATATTTTTTGCATGTTTCTACAATATGTTTAATTCGAAAAACATTAGAGGCAAAAGTGGCAATAATTAATCTTCCGTGGTGTTTTGCAAAAATTCCGCTTAAGGCTTCATCTACAGCACTTTCACTTTTAGAATATCCTTCGGATAAGGCATTAGTACTATCGCTTAATAACAGTTTGATCCCTTGATCACTTAAACGGGCCATCTTGTGTAAATCAGCCATTGGACCGATCGGATTTAAGTCAAATTTAAAATCGCCAGTAGAAAATATGGTTCCATTTGGAGTATGAACTACTATGGCAAAAGAATCGGGGATAGAGTGGGTAGTGTTAACAAACTCAATTTCAAAATATTTGCTTTTAACTCGACTATCTTTATCGATAGTTACAATATTATCGTGCTTCATCAAACGATCTTCTAATTTTTTGTTAATTAAAGATACAGCCATTTTGGGTGCATAAATAGTGGGAATTTTAACATTTTGTAATAAAAAAGAAATTCCTCCAATATGATCCTCATGTCCATGGGTAATAAATAATCCCTTAATTTTACTTTCATTTTGTTTCAAATAAGTTACATCTTGAATAACATAATCTACTCCTAAAAGTTCATCTTCAGGGAACATTACTCCAGCATCTATAATAATAATTTCGTTTTTATGAGTAATAACATACATATTTTTACCCACTTCACCTAAGCCACCTAAAGCAACAACAGAGGTTACATCATCTGTTTTCATAAATTTCCTTCTTTCTTCATTGTAAAATAAAAGTTAATCAATATATCAATTATACAAAAATAATTTTATAATGTCTACTTTTTTGTTATACTAAATTTAGAATAGAGGAAAAAATATGAATAAAAAAGGCTTTACTTTGGTTGAACTTATAGCTGTTATAGCAATTATTGGTATTTTAGCAACCCTTGCTTCTGTAGCTGTTTTTGGCGTAATGAGAAAATCAAAAGAAGATGTAGGAGAATTTACTTTAAAGCAAATTGAAGATGCAGCTATTACTTATGCTTTAGACATTTCTTGTAAAGACGTTTGCACCTTAGAAGGAGAAGAGATCATCCAAAAATTATCTTTATACTATCCCGAAATATCGGAAAAATGTACGATTAATTCTGATGCCGAAGTTAAAATAAGCTATAAGGGTGACGATTATGAAGTTGAAATTAGTGGTATATCTTGTACAAGTGTTACATAAACCTTAGCTGAGTATAAAGCCAAAGCCGCAAAAGAACTAAATGAGAACCAGCCTCAACTGGGATTTCGTCCTTCTTTAGCCGATGCTTATAAGGCATGTCCTAAATGTACCACTTTAGACAAAAAAAATTTTCCTGCTACTGATGAGGGAACTTACGAAGATTACCGAGTATATTATAACCCTAATACGAAAGAGTATGAAATTTATCGAGCTTTTTATAATTTAACAGTAAAAATTACTAAAGAAAGGGTGGATTACTATGGATACCTCAATCGGCCAAGTGGATGGCTTAAAAGAATATCAAAAAAATTGGTATGAAGTTGACCTAGAGTATAATATGCCAACCGGATTTGATATCATTTTGCCTGACAATTACCGCATTTCTTCTTTTGGCTGTTATAGTGCTAAAACAAGTTTTACAGATGATACCATTACTATTACCGCTAATGATGGAGACGCTGGCGATTGTTTTGTGGATTATGAAAGGAAATAACGATGAATATATTAGCAATAATTGATAAAAAAAGATATAAAGAAGCTTTAAGTTTTGCGGAATTAGATTTTGCTTTTAACGGTTATTATCATAAAAAAATTCCTGATTATCAAATGAGTGCTCTTTTAATGGCTATTTGTTTAAATGGTCTTAATGAACAAGAAACCTTTGATTTAACTGAAATATTTATTAAAAGTGGTCAAATTTTAGATTTAAGTAAAGTAGATGGCATTATCGTCGATAAGCATTCTACTGGTGGAGTAGGAGATAAAACATCTTTTATTATTGGGCCTATTGTCGCTGCGTGTGGGTTAAAAATGGCCAAAATGAGCGGCCGAGGATTAGGACTTACTGGTGGAACAATTGATAAACTTGAAAGTATTCCTGGTTTTGATGTTGATCTTACTTTTGAAGAGTTCATTAAGCAAGTAAATACGGTGGGATATGTTAATGTTAGTCAAAACAAACAATTAGTTCCTTTAGATAAAGAAATATATGCCTTACGCGATGCTACCGCTACTGCTGAATCCTTAGAGTTAATCGCTGTTAGTATTATGAGTAAAAAAATAGCTAGTGGGGCCGATACTATTTTAATTGATGTAAAATACGGAAGTGGAGCCTTAATTAAAACCAAAGAAGATGCTGTACATTTTAGTAATTTAGTTAAAAAAATCGGCCAAAAATACCATAAAAAGGTCATAACTGTTATTGATAGTATGAATATACCCTTAGGAGACAATATCGGTAATAGTTTAGAAATTATGGAAGCTATGGAGATTTTACAAGGCAAACAAGGTTATTTAACGGACTTATGTTTTAAACTAAGTGCAACCTTAATTAGTGCTAGTAAAAATATTTCTTATGATACAGCTTTACACGAAGCTAAAGAAGCAGTTTCAAATGGCAAAGCTTACCAAAAATTTCTGGACTTTGTAGCCCATCAAAAAGGGAATATTACTAAATTGCCATTAAGTCCGATCGTTTTAGAAGTAAAATCTCATGAAGATGGTATCCTAAAAGATATAAGTGCTTATAAAATAGCTAAACTAGCTAGCATATTAGGTTGTTTTAGGCATTCTAAAGAAGACCAAATCGATCCTGGTGTAGGCATAGTTCTAAATAAACACCTAAATGACAAAGTCCATATCGATGATGTTTTATGTTACTTGTACGTAAATGATCCTAATATAAAATTAACTTTTGAAGATTTAGCCTGTTTCAAAATAGAAAGAAGTGATTAAAATGACACCACATATTGAAAGTAAAAAAGATCAAATAGCACCAATTGTTTTAATGCCTGGAGATCCTTTGCGAGCTAGATATATTGCTGAAAAATACTTGAAAGATGCAAAACTTGTTAATCAAGTACGTAATATGCTTGCTTACACAGGATATTATAAAAATAAAAAAGTTACAGTTTTTGCCTCAGGAATGGGTATCCCTAGTATGGGCATTTATGCTTATGAATTATTTAATTTTTATGATGTTAAAAAAATAATTAGAATTGGTTCTTGCGGAACATTTAATAAAAACATTAAAGTAGGGGATTTATTACTAGCAACATCAGCACGCAGTATTTCTTCCTATGATGATTTAATGTTAGAGCATAACATTAACGAAAAAACATCTTCTAAAGAATTAAATAATCTTATTATAAAAACCGCTAGTGATCTTAATATTCCCCTAAAAGAAGGAAAAATTATAACTAGTGACGTCTTTGATCATTATGTAGATTTTAATAATTTCTTAACTTTACATGGGGAAGATAATTATTTAGGGACAGAAATGGAAGCCTTCGGTTTATTTATTGTTGCTAGTAAATTTAATCGTCAAGCTTCATGTCTTTTAACAGTAGTTGATAGTCATAACTCTGATGATATTATAGATCCTAAAGATCGCGAAAAATCCCTTGATGATATGATAATTTTAGCCTTAGAAAGTATTATTAAAGATTAAAAACGAAGCATCAGGCTTCGTTTTTATTTATTAATGGATAAATAAGGATATAAAATTTGCATAAAATGATTATTTATTTTATTTAAATTTTCTTTAGTATCAGCTTCCATTCTAATAGTCAAATTAGGGGTTGTATTACTACAACGTAATAATACCCATCCTTCATCATAATATGCTTTAATACCATCAATATCTAATAGCTTATAATTTAGTTTCATAAATTCCATTTTAACACTATTAATAACATCTTTAGCATTTTTAGGATTTATTTTAATTTTCATTTCTTCAGTATTAACATACTTGGTTAAGTTGGTAAAATGTTGACTTAAAGGATAATCATTATTAGATAAAACTTCAATTACTCTAAGTCCATTATAAATACCACAGTCAAATCCTAACCATTTATCATTGTAAAAAAAGTGTCCTGAGTATTCACCACCAAATAACAAAGAAAGTTCGTTTGTTTTAGCTCTTGTATAAGAAGCTCCTGTTTTATACTCAAGTGGGGTACCACCCAATCTTAAAATCTCATCTTTAATTACTTTTGAACACTTAACATCGTATAAAAAAGTCTTGTTACCATCTAATTTCATCATTTCTCTAATAGCTAACACCATAATATATTCACTTGATACAATTTCGCCATTTTCATCAACTACACCTAATCTATCGGCGTCCCCATCATAAGCAATACCAATATCGGCTTTAGTCTCTTTTACTTTATCTTGTAACTGTTTCAAATTCGCTGCCACATTTGGATCAGGATGATGATTAGGAAAATTAGCATCACTAATATCATTAATCATAATTACTTCTAAAGTTTCAAAACTTTCCATAATATCTTTGGCAAACAAAGATGCAGTTCCATTACCGGGATCAACAACTACTTTTATTTTTTTCTTTCCTAAATTAATATTTTCTTTAATAAAAGATTTATAGTAGGGAAAAATATTAACTTCTTTTTTTTCACCAGCTCCCTTTAAAAATTCCTGTTTTTTAGTAAATTGTAAGAAATCTCTAATCATTTGTCCTCGAGCAAAACCTAATTTATCAAAAGTAAATTTAAAACCATTATATTCTTTAGGATTGTGTGATGCAGTAATCATAATACCAAAAGCATTATCTATTTTAATAGTCGCATAGGAAAACATAGGCGTAGTACATACGCCAAGAAAAATAACATCGATTCCCGTTTCCAATAGTCCTCTAATTAAATTTTGCGCTAAAATGGGAGAAGACTTTCTATTATCTTGACCAACTATACAAGCTGATGCTTGGAAATTTTTTTGAATATAACTTCCGTAACTTAACCCCATAATATACGCATCATGATCACTTAACTCTTGTGGGTAAATTCCTCTAATATCATATTCATGAAAAATACTTTCGTTCATAGTATCACCATAATTATTTTATCAAAAATTTTTAAATATATAAAAGCTCCCCAACTTAATTTACGTTTTTTAACACTGTATTTTTTGCCAAAACTTTAATATAATTAAAATATGAAAAAGAAAGTATTAATATTATATGCCACTTATGGAAATGGTCATAAAGTTGTAGCAGACAATATTTACAACTATTTATCTTCAAAAAAAGTAGAAGCTAAAAAAATAGATATTTTAGATTACATTTTTCCTCCGACTAAAATTCTAAGTAAAACTTTTTTTGAAAAGACGATGTTTAGTAAAATTCCTATTATTTGGCATTGTGTCTACAAATTTTATAATAATAAAGTTTGCTCTTTAGGTAGCAGACAGTTTTGTTATCAGCTTTTTGATAAAAAAAAGCTACGTAGACAAATAAAAGATTTTAATCCCGATATTATTATTTCCAGCCATTTTTTTGCGAGTATGCTAGCATCTAGATATATTAAAAGTGGTTTAACCAAAGCTAAGCTTTATACGATAATTACTGATTTTAAAATTCATGAATTTTGGACTAAATCATTTAAAGAAGAAAATGCTATTATAGTTAGCAGTAAACAAATGCAAAAAGAGTTAATAGAAAAAGGAATACCGAAAAATAAAATTAAAATATATGGCATTCCTGTTGCCTGGCAATTTTACGAAAAAAAAGACATTAACAGTTTAAAGAAAAAATATAATATAAGTAATAATAAAATTACAATTTTATTTTTTGGTGGCGGAAATAATTCTTTATCATCTTTACCGTTTTTAAAAAAATTAATTGCTTCTAATTTAAATTATCAGGTCTTTTTTATAACTGGTAATAATAAGCGTCTAAAAATCCAAGCAGAAAAAGCGGTATTAGAAGCCCAAAATCAAAATATTCAGGTTTTAGGTTTTTGCGACTCTGTAGACGAGTATATGAGTTGTAGTGACCTTGTCATTACTAAACCTGGAGGACTTACAGTTAGTGAATGTTTAGCTTTAAAAAAGCCAATGTTATTAATAAATTATAGTGCTGGCCAGGAAAAAGACAATTATAAATATTTAGTTGAAAATAACTACGCTATCAAAACCAGCAATCCGCATAAATTTGAAAAAGTATTAAAAGAAATTTTTACTAATCCCCATATCTTAAAAAGCATGCAAAGAAGTCTTAAACTTAAAGAACATCAAAATAGCTTAGCATCTCTTATTAAACTTATCTTAAAATAAAAAGAAAATTTAGAAAATTTTAATAAAATTTTCTTTTTTTCATACTATATTATAGGTGATATTATGGATAAAAAAGAAGAGTTTAAAAGATTTGCTTCTTTACACCCCGAACTTATAAGTCATATAAAAAATGGTAATATGAGCTGGCAAAAATTTTATGAAATATACGATATTTATGGTGATAATAATGAAGCGTGGCGTGAATACTTTACAACTGGCTCAACAAATAATACTTCGAGCGATTTAGGATTAAACCAAATAACCAAAATGGTTAAAAATATCGATGTTGATTCTATTCAAAAACATATTAATACGGCCCAAAAAGCTTTAGGATTTATTTCAGAACTTACCAGTAAAAATCCCACATCTAATCTTACTTCCAGCGGTCCTTTAAATCCCCGTCCTTTAAATAAATTTTTTGAGGATTAATAATGCAAAAAGAAATTCAACAAAAGTTATTAAAAAATCCTAAAATGTTAGAATATTTGCGCCTAAACTCGATGTGGTATAAATACTTAAATCGTAGTAGCAGTAACTACAAAAAATTTGAATCCGTCATTAAAGAACAATACAAATTACGAACTACAGATAAAATCAGTGATGCAATCGATAACATTGATTTAATCAGTAGTGTTTTAGACGTTATCAAATAGTTTACACATTAAAAAAAATAAATACTTTATAATTGACTTTCTCCTCATCAACATTATATAATTATATCATAGAGGAGAGATTATTAATGATTAGAAGTTTAAAGCAAAATAAAAAAGGTTTTACATTAGTTGAGTTACTAGCAGTAATCGTAATTTTAGCTGTTTTAATTGTTATTGCTATGCCAAGTGTATTAAAGATTATGGAAAATGCTCGAAGATCAGCTTTTGAAACAGAAGTTAAAAGTTATTTAAAAGCTGCTCAAACTCAATATGCTACTAATTTAGCTGGCAATGCTACTGGTGGAGCTAGTAGCACTAATACTTTTACAAATGCTAAAGAGTCAGATGGAGATGATGCTGGAACACCGTTAAATACGATCGAAAATAAATCTGGTTATTATTATAATATTACCGTTACTCCAAATACGTCGGATGGTTCTGTAAGTTACACATATACAATTTGTAATTCTGAATTTGGAGCACAAACAAGCGATGGTGTAAGTATAAATGCAAATGTTAATTCCCAAAAGACACAAAAATGTGAGGGTAATAAGGGCAGTCTTACCTTTGTAGCGGAATCTGAATAATAAATTTTATAAAAAATATAGTATTAGAATTTGAGGGGATTCCCCTCTTTTTTAATACAAAAAATTTAAATAATAACAAATTTTATTTTAACTAATTTACTTGCTAGGGGAATTCATGGTATAATACCTATGATATTAAGGATAATAAAGATAGGTGATTACAATGTTATGTCCAAGATGTAATAGTGAAAATGAACCAGGAGCTAAATTTTGTAAATTTTGTAATGCTCCTTTGAAAGATTTAGGTATTACGCCAACTAATGTGAAAGTAAAAAATAGAAATAGATTTAATCTGCGTCGTAATCATATTCAAGCTAATGGAAATGTCAATGATAATTCTAATAAAATATATCGTCGTAATAAGATAGGTGGTATTTTTTCATTTTTAACATCATTTATTATTTTAGCAATAATATTGGTGGCCATCTTTTTCTTGTGCCTTTTTATGATTAATAAATTGTATGAAAATGCCGATAATTATAAAGTAGGTAATGATAAGATACCATCTATAAAATATATTTTAGGATCAAGAGAATTAAAAAATATAGATTATAAATTTAATAATGCTACTTTGGAACGAGTATATAATTATGAAAATGTGCCAGATGTTAATGGAGATTTAAATAAATATATTGCTTATTTAATGCAAAATCAAGGCTTTAATCTTTTAAGTGAATTTAATAATACCCCAACTGGTAGTGTTAAATTAGCTGCTGTTGCTCAAAAAGCTTTTGAAGATGTTATTGTCTTGGAAATAAATTGGACGGAAAATTCCTATAGTTTATATTTCTATAATGATAAAGATGCTTTAGAAAATCCTTAAATTAAGGATTTTTTAAATACTGTAAAACTAATTAAATATGTGATATAATCTTTAATGGTGAAAAAATGAACGAAGAAATAAAAAAAGTCTTGGAAAAAATCATGACTGCTGGGTTTAAAGCTTATGTAGTAGGGGGATATGTTAGAGATTTTTTGCTTGATAAACCTACTACTGATGTAGATATATGCACTGATGCCTTACCGGTTGATTTAAGCGAAATTTTTGCTGATGATAATATTAAAGTCAATTCGTATGGTTCAATTAATTTAAAAACTTCTAAATATAATTTTGATATAACCACATTTCGTAAAGATTTAACTTATGTTGATGGTAAATTATCCGAAATAGAATATATTAAAGATTTAAAAACTGATATTAAAAGACGAGATTTTACTATTAACGCTTTATATATGGACCATAATGGAACTATTATCGATGAAATAGGGGGAATGAAGGATTTAACTAATAAAGAAATAAAAGTAATAGGAAATATAGATCAAAAGTTTAGTGAAGATCCTCTACGCATATTGCGTGCAATTCGCTTAATGATTACCCATAAATTTAAAATAGCTGAAGATATTTTAGAGTATATATACGTTCATAAAAAAGACATCGAAAAAATATCTAAAACTCGAAAAAAAGAAGAATTAACTAAAATGCTTTTATCAGAAAATGTCATTTGGGGGTTTTCCTTTTTAAAAGAGCATCAACTTCTAGATATCTTAGGAATAAATTATGATTCATTAACTTATGTCGATGATATTAATGGGATGTTTGCGCAATTAGAATTTCATGAAGATTTACCCTTTACGAAAGAAGAAAAAGATAATATCGATAATATAAAAACTATTTTGGCTTATAAAAAAATTGATTATGGTATCTTATTCAAATATGGACTTTATTTAGCCATAGTAGCTGGAAAAATAATGCATTTAGATTCTCAAACAGTTAGTCAATTATACGCAACAATGAATATTAAAAATAAAGATGATTTGGCAGTTAGTGGAGAAGATATAATGCAAGCATTAGATATTAAACCCTCTAAAGTAATAAAAGAAATAGAAGAATGTCTTATTATGGAAATTATAAATAATAATCTTGTCAATGATAAAGAAAAGTTAATAACTTATTTAAAAGATAATAAAGGGAAGTGGCATTTATGATTGATTTTAAAGATATTTTAACTGCTAAAAATTATGTGATAAATTCTTATTTTTTAAAGGAAGTTTTAAAAAAAAATCTAAACTTAAATGAAATGCTTTTATTGATGTATTTTGTTAATAGTGAAATTAAGACTTTAGATATACCTGTTATTCAAAAAGAAATATTTTTATCCCAAAAAGATATATTAGAAGCATTTAATACATTGGTTTTAAAAAATATTATTGAATTAAAAGTACATACAGATAATGCTGGCAAAATCGAGGAGAAAGTAAGTCTTGATAACTTTTACTTAGGAATGAGTGAAAAAATTAATGCTGAAATTAAAGAAGAGAAAAAGGAAAATATTTATGAAGTTTTCCAGCGCGAGTTAGAACGCTCTTTAACACCGATGGAATATGAAATTATTAATGCTTGGTTAGATAATAATGCAAGCGAAGAACTTATTTTAGGGGCTTTAAAAGAAGCTGTATATAATGGCGTGCGTAGTTTTAGGTATATTGATAAAATAATTTATGAGTGGTCTAAAAAAGGCTTTAAAACCATGAATGATGTTAATAATCATTTAGCTAATAAGATTAAAGTAACAAAACAAGAAGAGTTATTTGATTATGATTGGTTGAGGGAAAATGATGAAATATGATATTTTAGAAAAACTAGATATTATGATACCGGAGGCTAAATGTGAGCTTAATTATCATAAAGATTATGAATTATTAATTGCTACCGTTTTAAGTGCTCAATGCACTGATAAAAGAGTTAATATGGTTACTCAAAAACTTTTTGAAAAGTACGATATTTTTTCTTTAGCTCAGGCTTCTGTTTCCGAAATTGAAGCCATCATTAGACCAGTAGGTACTTATACTAAAAAGGCTCTTTATTTAAAAGAAATAGCTAGTACTTTAGTAGCTAATTATCAAGGTAAAGTTCCTAATGATAAAAAATTTTTGGAAAGTCTTCCTGGTGTAGGACGTAAAACCGCTAATGTTGTTTTATCTAATATTTATAATGTTCCTTCCATTGCTGTAGATACACATGTTAATCGCGTATCTAAACGTTTAGGTTTAGCGAAGGAAAACGATAATGTTTCAAGTGTCGAAAAAAAGCTTATGCGTAAATTTCCTAAAGATAGATGGATTAGACTTCATCATCAATTAGTTTTATTTGGTCGTTATACTTGTAAAAGTCAAAAACCTGAATGTGAGCGTTGTTTATTTCCGAGTATTTGTAAATATTACAAAAAAAATATTGAGAACTAAATCTCAATATTTTTTTATGAGCACGTTGATGATACTTGAATTCTAATTGGTGATTTACTGCTATAAGTAGCACCATTATATTCTACGTCATATTTAATTGTATAAACGCCTTCTTCATCTAAAGGAATACTGCTACCTGCTGATGAGCCATCGCTCTTAAAGTAATAATACTTAACGTCAGAAGCAGTCTTTCCGTTAACCGTAATACGAATATTATTATCAGCTTCCCAAATACTACCTGGCGTAATAGACAAACAATTTTGATCAATATGTGCTGTTATTTCAACCTCTTCATCATCAATTTCTTCATCATCACCACCAATAATTGGGGCTCCATTAACATTGATTGTAATTCCATCACTCATATTTGATTTATAATTACTATAAGTTGATTTTACTACAAACGAGTAACTAGATTTTCCAGTCATTGTATAAGTAAATGAAGTATCTTCAGTAAATCCTAAATCAGTTAAGTTACCTGAACCATCTTTTAAGTAAACTTCGTATCCTACATTACCTAAAACACCTTCATTATAACTTTTCATATGTTTTAAATAGCGTTCATATTGATTTCCATAAGCTTTTTTCATATATTCTTCTAAATAAGATGAATTTAAAGCATTTGGTGTACTAATACCATTCCATGTTAATTTAATAGCATTTCCTGATACTGAAGCATTTCCATTAGTTGGATTATTTAATTTTGTAAATCTTGAAGAAGTTTCAGTTGGTGCACTATTTTTATTAAAGTATTCAGTGGAAATTAGACTTGATGGAGTATAGCTGCTTGGTTTTTGAGCTGGATTAGTTCCAAGTTCTACTTGAGCTTCAACTACGCCATCAGGTACACTAAATTTGGAATTCTTTTTAAATATACGATTTGCTAAGGCAGCTGATATTCTAACTCTTTGGTTAGCCGCATTTATCGAAGTTGTATAATATTCACTTGATAGTTCTTTATAACCATACCATAAAGAAATAGAATAATCAGGAGAGTAGACAGCAACCCAGTTATCCATACTAGTAGAATCAGGTAAATTATATTGTTCTAAAGCTTTTTTATCAACAGTTGAAGTACCAGTTTTTGCTGCCACATCAGTACCACTTACGTTAATTTTACCACCAACGCCATTAGCTCCGGCATAAGTAAGCATGTAATTCATCATGTATGCTGTTTCTTCGCTCATAGCACGCATTTTTTCAACTTTAGGCTCTATAGTTCGATCGTCTTGACGATAAACTATTTTAGTAAAAGTATAAGGTTCAATATATTCACCACCACGAGCAAAAGCAGCGTAAGCAGCACTCATTGATAAAGGACTCATTCCGTTAAATCCACCAATTGCTGCTGATTCATATAATGTGTCGCCATAATCAATTCCTAAATTATGAACAAAAGTACTAACTTTTTCTTTATCTAATTGTTGGAAAGCTTGAATAGCTGGAATATTTCTTGATTTATATAATGCTGTTTTCATAGTCATCATTCCTTGATAATTACCATCAGCATTTTTAAGTGAAGTTCCATCACTATAAGTCATTGGTTCATCGAAGAAAATAGAACCTGTATTACCATTATTGTACTCTAAGTACGGCCCGTAGGCAAAAAATGGTTTAGCCGTTGATCCTGGATGACGATTGATCATTGTTGCGTAATTAAATTGGCGTTCTCCCACACGATTACGTCCTGCTCCAACAGCTACTACGGAACCATCTTTAACTGAAGTAATAGCTATTCCGGCCTGAATAACATCATTTATCCAAGTATAATATTCTCCGGCATATAAATTATTAATTACATCTTGCGCATCTTTTTCCATAGTTGAATAAATTAGCATTGGTGTATTATAAGGATCATTTCCTGTTTTTTCTTTAACATCTTCAATAACTGTATCAATAAATCCTTGGTAAGCATTAGCTGATTCGCTAGCTTTAGTTGTTAGTAGAGATTCAACAGAAATACTGTTTGCTAAATCTGCTTCCTCTTCAGTTATATAACCGTGTTTAACCATTAACTTTAATACTGTATTACGTCTTTTGGTTGCTGCATCGGGATTATTAAATGGGTTATAAGTAGACGGTGCCTGGAATAGCCCGGCCATTAAAGAAGCTTCAGCTAATGTTAAATCTCTAACTGATTTGCCAAAATACATTTGACAAGCTTGTTCAATACCATAAGTATTATTACCTAACCAAGGGGCATTAACATAAAATTCAATAATTTCTTCTTTTGTATAGTTTTTTTCGACTTTAAAAATAGACATATATATATCAGTAAATTTACGAATAATTCCTTTTAAGCCTTTTGATTCAGTCGAAGTAAAAGTATTTTTAACTACCTGCATTGTTAAAGTAGAAGCTCCACCGGCTGCCGAATTTCCTGTTAATTGACCAAAAGAAGCCTTTAAGAAACGGGGTAAGTCAAATCCATTATGTTGGAAGAAACGCGAGTCCTCTGTAGCTACAATAGCATCAACTAATACTTGAGGCAATTCATCATAGGTAACCAGTTCTCTTTTTTCACTACCTATTTTTGCTATTTCATCACCATTAGCATCATAAATAATTGTGGCTTCCTTATTATATAGCTCATTTTCATCAAATTTAGGAGCCGTAATCACAATGTAGAGCATAAAAACTAAAAATAGTGATAGTAAAATAATTGCTCCACTAGTTAATATAACTAAAAAAGTATTTTTTTTCTTTTTTTTCTTTGTTTGTTTTTTGGCACTTATACTTTCTTTCATTGCAGCAAGATTAGGTTTTTTGACTACTGCATCAGATTTTTTGGCAGTGCTTTTTTTCTTTGTTTTTGCTTTTTTGGCCACACTACTAATTTTATCATCAATTGCTTTATTAATTTTTTCTTTTTTATCATTTATTTTTTTACTTAGCTTCTTTTTTTCAGCCATTAAAATTCACCTCTAAAATAAATTTTTTCTACAACACTTAAATAATCTAAAACCGGATTTATTCCGTATTTTATCTCATAAGCGTTATTTTTTATAAATTCATAGGGTATAGATTTTCTTGTAGTTGTTTCCACATATTGTACAAAATTTACTCCGGGAAGTAAATAGACAATTTCATTCATCATAATAACTAAAAAACAAATACCGCCATGCTTTATTACTTTTTTCATATGGGCAATTTGATGAGGATGAATATTATTTAAAGGAAATGAAGTCTTATTATGAGTAACCTTAGCTTCAAAATCGATATATTTTCCTTTATATAAACCATTATAATCTAAGGTGGATTGCTCTTTAAAATAGCCCTTATTAATAATCTTGTGATTACCTTGATAGCTAACTTTGACTACACCAATCGGAGTTGGCTTTTTATAAATAACAGCTTTATCTATATCTAAATAATAGTCATTGGAAGAATTAAGCAGTTCTTCTAGATCCATTCCACGGTTTTTATAGATAAACTGATTATTATTATTATCTTTTCGCTCTAAGCTGTTTTTAAACACTGTAATCACCATATAAATTATACCTTAAAAAAGCATAATTTACCATATAAAAAAATAACTTTTAGAAGGCTTGACAAAAGTTGTAAAATGAAAAAGTAAATTCCAGTTTCAATATATTAGACGAGAATTTAGTCTTACATAAAAATCCAGTTAAGAATTTGTAAGACTAAATTCTTTTTTATATAATATATCACATGGG
>CALVQP010000013.1 GCA_944358225.1 uncultured Bacilli bacterium | reverse complement strand
AATATAATTTTACCAACGGAATATCAAAAAATAGAGTATTTAGAAACTACTGGTACTCAATATATTGATACAGGATACAAGGCTACTAATAATACTATGGTTGAAAGTCAATTTTTAATGACTAGTTACGGAGGATTTTTGTATGGAAGCAGAGATATAATTAATTCTAAAGATGCCCATGCCCTTATTCAGATGACAAATGCTTGTTACAGCATGTTTGGTAATTCTCAATCATCAGTTAATTATAATTTACCTTTAAATCAAAAAGTTACTCTAAATAACTCTGCAGCTGGGGCCTACATGAACAATACTTTAATAAAAAAATATACTAGTTCTTCATTTTCTAGCACTAATTCCTTGCATATTTTCGCCTTAAAACAAAGTGTTGGAGTTGATTCTAGAAAGTTTAAAGGGCGCCTTTATAATTTTGCTATTTTAGAAAATAAGATAATTAAACATTATTTTGTAGCCGCTAAGCGAAAAAGCGATAGTGTTTTAGGACTATATGATATTATTAATAATAAACTTTATACAAATATTGGAACATCGACGTTTAAAGCTGGACCAGAAATATCTTAATTGTGCAAAAAACAAAAAATTTCCCATATTTAAAAAACTATGGTATAATAATTACGACATGAAAGAAGCGGGCAGAAAATCCTGCTTTTATTATTGATGTGAGGTGAAGAGGTGGATAAAAATTTAGAAAAGCTTAAACAGGAAGTTCAAAAAGTAATAAATCCGATGGAATTAATTGTTAGTAATATTGAAATTCGCGAAGAAGGAAAATATAAATTTCTAACTATTGAGTTGGATAAAGTAAATGGTATTGATTTAGATACGATAGTTGAAGCAACAAATATAATTAATCCTGTAGTTGATAAATACGATTTTATTGAAGAATCATACATTTTAGATATAATAAGTAAAGAAAGAGGAGAGTAAAATGAATGCTAAAGAATTTATTGCAGCGTTAGATCATATAGTAAAAGAAAAAGGGATATCTAAAGATATAGTTTTTGAGGCCATGGAACAAGCTTTAACAACTGCTTATAAGAAAAACTTTGATTCCAAAACAAACGTTAGAGTAGATATAAATAGAGAAACTGGCGAGATTAAGGTATTTTCTTATCTTGTTGTTGTTGATGATTATATCGATGGTGAAGAAATTGTTGATGAAGAAGGAAACATCACCTATACAGAACCAGAAATTAATCCCGATGCGCAAATTCTTTTAGAAGATGCTAAAGAAATAGTTCCAGATATAAAAGTTGGAGAAACAATTGAAAAAGAAATAACCCCAGCTGATTTTGGAAGAGTGGCAACAAGTACGGCTAAACAAGTTGTGATGCAAAAAATTAGAGAAGCAGAAAGAAATAGTATTATTGAAGAATTTTCAGATAAACAAGATGAATTAATGGTAGGGACTTTAGCTTTAGAGGATGCTAATAATTACTATGTTGATTTAGGAAGAACTAGAGGAATTTTACCTAAAAAAGAAATGATTCCTGGAGAAACTGTTAAAATGGGATCTTCAATTAAGGTTTACGTTACAAAAGTTGAAGCTGGTACAAAAGGACCTTTAATCTTATTATCAAGAAAACATTATGGATTTGTTAAACGTCTTTTTGAAAGTGAAATTCCTGAATTAGCCGAAGGATTAATCATGTTATATGCTGTAGCTCGCGAAGCGGGAGTACGAAGTAAAGTAGCTATTTATTCTACTGTTGATAACATAGAGCCTATTGGAGCGTGCATTGGTCAGGGCGGATCTAGAATTGGCAACATTCTTAAAGAATTAAATGGGGAAAAAGTTGATTTAGTATTATATAGTGAAAAACCCGAAGAATTTATTGCTAATGCCTTATCTCCTGCGAAAAATGCTATAGTTAACATTACCGATGAAAAGAAAAAAGAAGCCTTAGCAATCCTAGATGATGATAATTTCTCTTTAGCTATTGGTAAAAAAGGAACTAATGTTAAACTAGCTTCTAAACTAACTAAATATAAAATAAGTGTTAAAACTCTTGCTCAAATAAATGAAGAGGGTAACCAAGACTAAAAGGAGGCATAGTATGAAAGTAAAAAAAATTCCTATGCGCACTTGTGTTATAACTAAAGAAAAATGTGAAAAAAAAGATTTGCTACGAATAGTTAGAACACCTCAAAAAGAAGTTCTAATTGATCTAAAAGGAAAAATAAATGGTAAAGGAGCATACTTAAAAAAAGATTTAGATGTTGTTAATAAAGCTCGTCAAAGTAAAATATTAAATAAAATCTTAGAAGTAGAAGTTCCAGATCAAATATATGATGAAATATTAGATATCCTAAAATAAGAAAGGAAGGTATTTATGAGTGTTAAAGAATATGCTTTATCTATGAATCTTTCAGTAGCCGAAGTATTGAAAAAATGTAAAGAATTAGCCATAACTGCCCAAGGTGGAAATGATATTTTAGAAGATGATGATATTATAATTCTAGACAATGTTTTTAGCTTAATTAGCACTAATAGCGAATCAAGTTTAGAAGAACAAGATGTAATTGATGAAGCTGTAGATGAAATTATGGAATTAAGTAGTGTAAAACATGCTGTAGATGATAATATTCGTAAACAAAAGCTTAAGAAAAAAGCTCAAGTAAAAAACAATGATGATTATAGTCATAAAAGAAAGGCAATGTATAAAAATAAAAGCAAATTAAAAACTAATACTGAGCAAAAAGATATTGTTTTATATCACGAAAACATGACCGTAGCTCAATTAGCTGATAGTTTAGGAGTTAATGCAACTGCTGTTATAGCTAAATTAATGTCTTTAGGTTTAATGCTTAATTTAAATCAAGTTATTGATTATGAAAATGCCGAGATAGTAGCCCTAGAATATAATAAAACATTAAAAAAGGATTCAACGCGTGATTTAGCAAACTTTGAAGAATATGAAGTAATTGATGATGAAAAAGATTTAGTAAAGCGTCCACCTGTAGTTACTATAATGGGACACGTAGACCATGGAAAAACAACGCTTTTAGACTATATTCGTTCTTCTCATGTCGTTAATGGTGAATTTGGAGGAATTACTCAACATATTGGAGCATATCAAGTAACTAAAAATGGTGAAAAATTAACATTTATCGATACTCCAGGTCATGCTGCATTTACCCAAATGCGTGCTCGCGGAGCAAGTGTAACTGATGTCGTAATTATTATTGTTGCGGCGGATGATGGTGTCATGCCTCAAACTAAAGAAGCTGTAGATCATGCTTTATCAGCCAAAGTTCCAATAGTAGTTGCTGTTAATAAAATTGATAAACCAGATGCTAATCCAGAACGTATTCGTACTCAAATGGCTGAAATCAATCTTACTCCTGAGGAATGGGGTGGAAATATTCCTTTTGTTAATATCTCTGCAGCTACAGGAGAAGGTGTTGATTTACTTTTAGAAACTATTTTAGCTATTGCTGAAGTTGAAGAATATAAAGCTAATCCAAAACGTTATGCCATGGGAACTGTTATTGAATCTAAGATAGATAAAAATGTCGGGGGAGTTGCTTCTATTCTAATTCAAAATGGTACTTTACGCCTAGGGGATCCAGTAGTAGTTGGTCATAATTTTGGTAAAGTTAGAACTATAAAAAATGACTTAGGTGAATCTATTGTCGAAGCTGGTCCGTCAACTCCTGTGGAAATTACAGGTCTTTCTGGAAATCCGGCGGCAGGAGATAAATTTATGGCTTTTGAAACAGAAAGTCAGGCCAAAACTATTGCTAGCAAAAGAGAAGTAGCCTTTAAAGAAAATAATCAAAAAAAAGAAGTTGTTTCTTTAGATGATTTATTTGCTCACATTAATGCAGGTAATAAAGAAATAAACGTTGTTTTAAAAACTGATGTTCGAGGCTCTGAAGAAGCAGTACGTAGTGCTTTAGAAAAAATTGATGTCGAAGGAGTTAAAATTAATATAATTCGCTCCGGAATAGGGACCATTAGCGAAAGTGATGTTGTTTTAGCTAACGCTTCTAACGCTATCGTTATCGGCTTTAATGTTTCGCCAAGTGCTATGACTAAAGAAATTGCTAAAGAATATTCTGTTGATATTCGCCTTTATACCATTATTTACAAATTAGTCGAAGAAATGGAATTAGCAATGAAAGGAATGTTAGATCCCGAATATGAAGAAAAAATTACCGGAAGTGCTGAAGTTCGTCAACTATTCAAATTTTCCAAAGTTGGAACTATTGCTGGATCATATGTAATTGATGGCGTTATTAAAAATGCTTCTGATGTTCGAGTTGTTCGTGATGGTGTAATTATTCATGAAGGTAAAATTGCTAGTGTTCAAAGAGGAAAAGATACTGTTAAAGAAGTTAAAAAAGGTTTTGAATGTGGTATTACCTTAGAAAACTTTAATGATATTAAAGAAAAAGATATTTTAGAATGTTTTGAAATGGTAGAAATAAAAAGAGTCTAAGTTGTTATTATTTTAGCAACTTTTTTAATTCCCATAAATACTCTTTATTTTAATTCCCATAAATACTCTTTATTCTTGAAGAATTATAGCCGTTCGTTTATAATTACTTTAGGTGGTTAAGATGATATATTTAGATTATAGTGCAACAACTCCCATTTCAATTGACGTATTAGACTCCTATAACAAAGCAAGTAAGGATTATATTGGTAATTCCAATTCAATCCATTCTTTAGGCATTAAATCCAAAGAATTATTAAATAGTGCCATAGAGCAAATGTGTGATCTTTTAAAAATTGAATCAGAAGAATTAATTTTAACAAGTGGGGCAACCGAAGCTAACAATTTTGCTTTCAAAGGTATCTTAGAGCACTATGCTAAAGATAAAAAAAATATCATTGTATCTAAATTAGAACATCCTTCAATTTATAAAATATGTGAATTTTTAGAAACAAAAGGCTATACTATTACTTACGTTAATAATGATAAAAACGGTGTTATTGATTTTGAAGATTTAAGAAAAAAAATTAAAAAAGATACCTTTTTAGTTAGTATTTGTGCAGTTAATAGTGAGATGGGTATTCGTCAACCATTAAAGACTTTAAGACAAGTTATCAAAAAAATGAATGCCAATATTTTATTTCATTCCGATATTACTCAAGCTTTAGGTAAAGTTAATATCAATCTGCACGATGTAGATTTAGCATCAGCTTCAGCCCATAAAATATATGGACCTAAGGGAATCGGCTTTTTATATAAAGATAAAAAAATTCATTTTGAACCATTAATCCATGGCAGTAGTAAAGACTTTAATCCTTTTAATCCGGGAACTCCCGCTCTTCCTTTAATCGTTGCTTTTTCTAAAGCTTTAAGAATTGCTTTAACTAATATGGACCAAAAAGAAAGTTTTATTAGCAAACTAAATGAAAAAATCGTTTTAAAACTCAACAAATACAATAATTTAAAAATAAATAAAACATCATATTGTATTCCCCATATTTTAAATATTAGTTTAATGGATATTAAAAGCGAAACATTTATTCATGCTTTAGAAGAAGAAAACATCTATGTAAGTACATTAACAGCCTGTTCTAAAGGAGAACTAAGTCCGACAATATTAAGTGTCTATGATGATAAAAAAAGAGCTAGAACAACCATTAGAATTAGTTTATCACATATGACTACTTTAGATGAAGTTAACTATTTTTTAGATTGCTTTGATGAAAAATACAAAAGCTTAATAACTTTTAAAGAAGTATAGAAAGAGGTGTCTAGTGGATAAATTTGCGCCGGATATTTATAGTCAAAGTATATTTTCTATAAATTATAAAAAACTTAAAAAAAATGGCATCAAATGTTTACTATTTGATCTAGATAATACTATTGCTCCCATTCATACAAAAAAACCAGGAGTAAAAGAAAAAGAGTTAATTAATGGTTTGCAAGAGATGGGATTTAAAGTCATACTATTTTCTAATAGTGGTAAAACTAGACTTCAACCATTTAAAGATGCTTTCAATATTGATACCGCAGCGAATTCTAAAAAACCTTTAAAAGGTAAATATCAAAAAATTATGAAATTATATAATTTTAAAGAAAGTGAAATAGCCTGTATTGGCGATCAACTTTTAACAGATATTTTAGGGGCTAATAGAGTAGGACTTACTAGCATTTTAATTAATCCTGTAAGTAAAGTAGATTTTTTTGCTACTAAATTTAATCGTTTATTAGAGCGTCCTATTCGTCATTATCTTCAAAAAAAGGGCTTGCTGACCAAAGGAGAGTATCATGATTAGAAAATGTTTAGGTTGCGGTATAAAATTACAAAGTACGGATAATCAGAAATTAGGATTTGTCCCCAAACATAAAAAAGATGCTGACCTTTGTGAAAGATGTTTTAAAATAATTCATTATAATGATGCTAAAGCTGTAATACTTAAAGAAAATCAAAATAAAATTATTAAACACGTTCAAGAAGATAATAAACATGTCTTATTTTTAATTGATTTTTTAAATATTAATGAAGATACAATTAAAGTTTATCAAAAAATTAAAACTTCTAAAACTTTAATTATTAGTAAATATGATATAATACCTAAATATATTAAACCTCAAAAAATTATTAATTGGCTCCAAGATGTATACAAAATAAAAGAGGATATTTTATTTTTAAGTGCCTTAAAAAACCAAAATATTTCTAGTTTTTTAAATTATCTTAAGCAAAATAACATCAAAGAAGCTTATATCCTAGGTTTTACTAATGCTGGTAAAAGTAGTCTTATTAATAGGGTTATTAAACATTATAATTTGAACATCAAATCTATAACTACATCTTTAGTATTAAATACTACTTTAGATTTTATTAACATTAAAATAAATGATCAATTAACTTTAATTGATTCTCCTGGTTTTACCATTTCTAATAGTATTTGTAGTAATGATGATATTGATTTTATTAGAAAGTTAAATCCCAAAAAATATATTCGTCCCATAACTTATCAGTTAAAGCCTAATACAACTATTTTAATTGATAAAAAAATTGCTATTACTAATTTAAAAGAAAAAAATAGTTTTACTTTTTATCTAAGTAATGATTTACTCTTGACTAAGATTTATCATACTAAATTTAATATGAAATCATTAGAATATGATATAGAAGAAAATAGCGATATAGTTTTAAAAAACATTGGCTTTATTAATGTTAAAAAACCAGCTTTAGTTAAAATATCTTATGATTATAGCTCATCTTTAATTGAAATAAGAAAATCTATATTTAAATAAATTGCTTTGCATACACTTTAATAGGTGATTACATGCAAGCTTTTATTTTGATTTTAAAAGGTTTTATTATTGGTATAGGAAAAATCATACCTGGTGTTAGTGGTAGTCTATTAGCATTTTCCTTAGGAGTTTATGAAAAAGCTATTACCTATATTACAGAGCCGTTTAAAAATATTCAAGAAACTATCTATTTTTTATTTAATTTAGGTCTTGGTATCATTTTAGCTATTATCTTTTTTAGTCGTATTGTATTATCTTTATTAAAGCACTTTCCTCTTTGTACAACCACATTATTTTTAGGGTTAATATGTGGTACTATCCCATATATATTTAAACGGTTTAAAATTCGGAACAGTAAAAATATCTTAACGTTTTTAATACCTATTTTCTTAATAACCTTTATTAACAACTATAATTCCTTTGAAGTATTTATTCCGAGTGCTGATTTTTCTACATATTTGCATGTAATTTTATTTGGTTTTCTAGACGCCGCTACGATGATTATCCCAGGTATTAGTGGAACAGCTACATTTATGATGTTAAAGTGTTATAACTTTATTTTAGCTTTATTTGCTAATCCCTTTGCTCATCTAGCATATACTATTTGTTTTGGTTTAGGCGTAATTATTGGGATAATTATAGTTAGTAAATTTATAGCTTTTATGTTAAAAAAACATTCCGATTTATTATATTCTTTAGTTTTAGGCTTTACTTTAAGTAGTGTTATGCTATTATTACTTCCTATTATTAAGTCTTTATGCTTATCAAATATTATTTATCTTATTCCTTTATATATAATTGGCTTTTTTATTAGTTTAAAGCTTGGAAATTTGTGATATAATACTAACATATAATAGGATGTGATTTAGATGTTTGGAAAGATTATAGCTATCGATAATGATCTTATAACGGTTAGTAATACCACTCATATTGCTGAAAGTAGTGTTTTAAATTATCATGTCATTTTAACAGAAAATAATCGCCGAGTTATTGGTGAGATTATTGGTATTGATGAAGAAAGTATCAAAATAAATTTATTAGGTGAAATAATTAATGATCAATTTAAAAAAGGAGTATCTAAAAAACCATCAACCAATTGTCAAATTCGTTTAATTTATAAGAGTGAAGTTGAATTTATTTTAGGTAAACAGGATATATCTAGTAAAGATACTTTATTATTAGGAAAATCTTCTATTTATGATGGTTATAATATTTCGGTATCATTAAATGACTTTTTTTCTTCCCACTTTGCCATTTTAGGGAATAGTGGTGCCGGTAAATCCTGTGGTGTTGCTAGTATTATTCAAAATATATTTTATTATAATGATACAGCTTCTCCTGTTAATGCGCATCTTGTCCTTTTTGATGCTTACGGAGAATATAATAAAGCTTTAAATAAAATTAATCAACTTCCCAATTTAGGTTATAAATATTACACGACCAATACTACTTTTTCTGATGCAGAAATCATTAAATTTCCTGCTTATTTTCTAGAAGTAGATGACTTAGCCTTACTTTTAAATTGTACAAGTTCTACACATCTTCCTCTTTTAGAAAAAACTTTAAGATATGTTTATATTTTTAAAAGTGAAGATGCAGCTATAAGTGAATATAAAAATGATATTATAGCGAGATGTTTATTAGATATTTTATCAAGTGGTAAATCAGCTACGCAAATGCGTGATCAAATAATTGCTGTTTTATCTAAGTATAATACTGAAACACTAAATTTAGATACTCTAGTATATCAACCAGGATACACGCGTAAACTTTCACAATGTTTAAATATTGATAATCAAGGTAAAATGAATGCTATCGGGTTTGTTATTGAACTACTCCAAGAATATGCTGATCAAGATATAAATGAAATAAAATATGAAAAAAATGTTGTTTATAACCTAGATGATCTTTACTATGCTTTAGAATTTGCCTTACTAAGTGAAGGTGTTTATACTGATGAAAAAACTTATGAAGAATATAATCAAATTAAAGTTAGATTAAATGCTATTATTAATAGTCCTACTAAACAATTTTTTGAAGTTGATAAACTAATTGGTAAAAGTGATTATATCAAAGAATTTTTTACAACTGTTGATCGTCGCCCTGCCCAAATAGTTAATATTAATATTAACTATATCGATGATCGTATGGCTAAAATTCTAACTAAAATTTATGCTAAATTATTTTTCAACTATACTACAAATTTGTTAAATCGTGGCTCTTTTCCTATTCACATAATCTTAGAAGAAGCACATCGTTATGTTCAAAATGACAACGATATCAACATCATAGGTTATAATATTTTTGATCGTATCGCTAAAGAAGGACGTAAATACGGAACTATTTTAGGATTTATTACGCAACGACCTAGTGAACTATCTGAAACAGCTTTATCTCAATGTGCTAATGTTATTGTTTTTAGAATGTTTCATCCAGCTGATTTATCCATAATTTCTAATATATCTGCTAATGTTAGTGCGCAAGATATTGAAAAAATAAAAACCTTCCCATCGGGAATGGCTTTAACATTTGGAACAGCCTTTAAAATACCACTAATGACTAAATTTAATTTACCAAATCCACTTCCAGTATCTAATAACATAGATGTTGAAAAAATTTGGTTTTAACTATTAAACTTTTCAAAAGCTTCCTTAGAAGAAAGAGAGGCTTTTTTCTTTTTATAATCAGGAAGTAAATGCAAATGAAAATGCTTTATAACTTGTCTATCTCCATAATTTACCATCATTGCTAAGCCAGTAGCTTCAAACTTTTCCATTAACGTCACCCCTAATTTTTTTGCAACTTGATTAATATGAACTAAAGTTTTATCATCTATGCTTTGATAATCAGTATAATGTTTTTTTGGAATAATTAAGGTATGACCATCCACATCTGGATAAGCATCTAAAATAGCAATTACAATATCATCTTCATATATTTTATAAGAGTCTACTAAACCATCTTTAATTTTACAAAATAAACAATCTTTCATTATATCACCACTATAATCATAAGATATTCTTAATCTATTTTCAAGATTCTTGTTCTCTTATATTGATTTTTCAAGGTTTTATATTTAGAGTTCTTTCTAGCTTCTTTAATTAAAGATAAAAATTGTCTAATCATCCCAAAACTTCCTTTGCCCTCAAATAATTAACCATATTTTATCATATATTATTTTTTTTGTAAGTAAAAAACTAGTACTTTTACCTTATTAGATGCATAGATTATGATAGAGGAGGTTTTAACTATGGCGGTATTTAAGGAAATTGTGACTAAAGCTGTTATTGGTAAAGCTAAAAAAACTAGTAAAACAGTTTGTGAAATTACCCCCGAAATTACGCCTGATACAATTTTAGGATGTTGGGTAATTAATCATGAATTTAGTGGTTTAAATTCAGGTGGGAATGTTAAAGTAAATGGTAGTTTTGATGTTAATGTATGGTATTCTTATGATAATAATACTAAAACCAGTGTTATAACTGATCGTTTTAGTTATAATGAGACAATGAATATGACTTTAAAAGACAATTCTAAACTTACTAACAACTCAGAAATTATTGTTCGTTCTTTAAAACAACCTACTGTAACCGATGTTAATATTGATAATGGCGTTGTTAAAATGAACGTTGAAAAAGAATTAGGCATTGAAATTGTCGGAGATACCATGGTAAAAGTAAGCGTTGAAGAAGATGAAGATGATTATGAAGTATTAGAAGATGAACCAACACTTCAAGAAGAGGAAACTAAAGAAATTGATGAAGTTACCACTGATTATTTAAAGTAGTGTCAACCCTTTTATGTTGACACCTCTTTTTATATATGATATAGTACAAATACATAAAAGCAAAGGAGGAAAAAATAATGGCTGTTAAGATTAGATTAAAAAGAATGGGCGCTAAGCAAAGACCTTTTTATCGTATTATTGTAGCTGATTCTAGAAGTCCAAGAGATGGAAGATTTATTGCTACAGTTGGAACATATAATCCAATTACAGTTCCTGCAGAAGTAAAAATCGACGAAGAAAAAGCTTTTTATTGGCTAAATAATGGTGCTATTCCTACAGATACTGTTAGATCTTTATTAAGCAAACAAGGAATTATGAAAAAGTTTGCAGATTCTAAAAAAGCAGGTAAATAGTATGGAATTAATTGATTACTGTGAATTTTTAGTAAAAAGTATTGTTAAAAAACCCGAATTAGTCAAAGTTAAAACCTTTGGCGGGGATGAAGATGCTACAATTTTAGAAATTATTGTTTCTAAAGATGATATTGGCCGAGTTATAGGCAAACAAGGTAAAATGGCTTCATCTTTACGTACGATGATTTTAGCATATGCTTATTTACATAATATAAGAAATTTAAAAATAAACATCGACTCTTTTTAGAGTCTTTTAATTTGACAACAATTTAACTTCAAAATCGTTAATTATAAATTTTATGTATTATTTTTGGGAATTTGTGATATAATTTACTAGTCTGAGGTGGGAAGTTTATGTCTAAAAAAAATAAAGACGAATTTCAGAATTTAATCAAAGATATAATAAATAATAATGAATTTAAAGATTTAGATAAACAGTTACATCATGGAATTACTAGATTTGGTCATTCATATCGTGTTTCCAAAGTAACATTTAAGCTATGCAAAGCTTTAAAATTAGATTATCAAAAAGCTACTCGAGCAGCATTATTACACGATTTTTATTTAGATGAAGAATTTAATTTAGAAACATCTAGAAAGATTCTTTCAGCACATCCTAATGTTGCTTTAATAAACGCTAAGAAGCATTTTGATATTTCACCTTTAGAAGCAAATATCATTAAATCTCATATGTTTCCTTTAAACGGTGTATTACCTAAATATAAAGAAAGTTGGGTTGTAACTTGTGTAGATAAAGGGGTAGCTATTTATGAGATGTATCGTTTTAAATTTAAACTTGTTGCTAATGTTTGGGCTATTTTCTTATTTAATTTAATCACTTTAAATAAATAATCTTAAAACCTAAGTAAATGAAAGTGTTTTTTTAATTAAAATTTGGTATAATTTAGCCATAAGGAAGTAAAATTATGAGTAAAATTAAAATTATGAGCGATATTCTTGCTAATAAAATCGCTGCTGGAGAAGTCGTTGAAAAATGTGCTTCAGTTGTCAAAGAATTAGTCGAAAATAGTATCGATGCTGATTCTAGTGAAATAAAAATTGAATTAATAGATGCCGGATTAAAAAGTATTAAAGTAACCGATAACGGAATAGGTATGGATGAACAAGATGCATTAATGGCTTTTTCTCGTCATGCAACCAGTAAACTACTAAAAGAAGATGATTTATTTTTTATTGACACTTTAGGATTTCGTGGTGAAGCTTTACCATCTATTGCTAGTGTCTCTAAAGTTACGTTAATAACAGCTACTGATGATGTTGGTAGTATAATTAAAATTACCGGAGGGCATTTAATATCCCAAGAAAAAATTAGTGCCAATAGAGGGACATCTATTGAAGTTTCCTCATTATTTTATAACACTCCAGCTCGGCTAAAATATCTTAAAAGCGAAACGACAGAACTTGCCAATACTACTAGTTTTATTGAAAAACTGGCTTTGTCATATCCCCATATCCGTTTTACACTTACTAATAATGGCAAAACCATTGTACAAACTAGTGGTAGTAATAACTTGTTAAAAACTATTCATGAGGTTTATGGTCTTCAGATATCTTCTAATATGATCGAAATAAATAATAGTAATGATGATTTTGATGTTTATGGATATATTTGTAAACCGCAAATATTAAAATCTAATCGTAATCATATGATAACGATTGTTAATGGTCGTATTATTCGTAATAACGAGCTAAATAATATTATTAATGATGCTTATTATACTTATATACCTGATATTAAATATCCTGTGGTCGTTTTATTAATTAATACGGATCCAACTTTGATTGATGTCAATATTCATCCAACTAAACAAGATATTAAAATTAGTAAAATTAAAGAACTATCAGATTTATTAACGACCACCATAAAAGATGCTTTATACAAAACTCTTCTAATTCCTAAAATAGAACTAACACCAAATGATAATCCTGTTAAAAATACTTATGTTGAAGAAATTATAAAACAGCCAACTTCTTTTGAAGTACAAGAAGAGCAAACAGTCTTTGATTTAAATGTTGTGGAAGAAGATAAATCTCCTGTTGTTATTAATGAAAAGTTAAAAACTTTAAAATTATATCCCGTCGGGCTGGCTTTAGGTACTTATATCATTGCTCAAAATGATGAGGGATTATTTTTAATTGATCAACACGCTGCTCAAGAAAGAATTAATTATGAGAAATATCTTAAAGCTTTAAAAGAAGAAAAGACCTCCACCATAGCCTTGCTTTTTCCAATTAATATCGAACTTTCTTCTAGTGATTATTTAATAATCAAAGAAAATATCGATGTCTTACTTAATATGGGCTTTAAAATAGAAGAGTTTGGTCTTAATACCTTTATAATTAAAGAGCATCCCACATGGTTAAAAAAGGGGTATGAAGAAGAACAATGTCGTCGTATTATTGATCTAATAATTACTAATAAAAATAAATTTAGTCGGGTTAAATTTAATGAGCATATTGCAATAACATTAGCCTGTAAAACCAGTATCAAAGGTAATACCAATATTAGTATGGAGTCAATAGAAGAATTATTAGAAGAGCTTGTTTTAACTGACAATCCGTATAACTGTCCGCATGGTCGTCCTACAATAATCAAATTTAGTATTTATGAGCTAGAAAGAATGTTTAAAAGAGTAATGAACTAGCATAAAAATTATATTTCAGTCAAATATTCTATGAAAGAAGTTGAAATAATGAAAAATAATATATATTTAAATGAAGAAAAATATCAAAAAACAGTAAAAAAATTATCTTTAGTTGCAACAATTATTTTAATAATTGGATTATGTATAGGCGGGTACTTAATTTATAATGGTATTGCAAAACCCAATTTATCAAAACTTGCAAGCTTACAAAAAACACTTGAAGACAAAAAGAATGGTCTAGAAGAAAAGGGGATTGTTTACAACAGTAGAGCCAAATATACTGATAAAGAGGCATATGATTTGAAAATAATAACTGATGCTTTAGACCCGAGTTTTGATCATTGTGCATTTGATGAATATCGAAATAATAGTATTACTCAAGAATATTGTTTAGCCAAAAATAGTGTAGGAAATTTTGCTACCACAGATTCTATTGTGCTTGGTATATTTATTTGCCTTGCAAGTGGTATGATTTCTTTTGGTATTTTTATGTTTGCAAAAGGAAGAAAAGTAGCGGCATTTACTGCCCAACAAATGATGCCAGTTTCACAAGAAAAAATGGATGCAATGGCTCCTCATATTGGCAATGTTGCCAAAGAGGTTGCCAAGGGTGTAAAAGCCGGAATTAAAAATGATAAAGAATAAATTTTTACGATTATTCTTTTTTTAAGTGTTTAAGTAATAAAAGGTTTACACGATTTTGACAAAATAGCTATTTTATGCTATAATCATGGCAATAAGAGGGGTGGTTTTGATGATTTTAACAGAACAAAAATATAATGAATATATAAACTTTAGACAGTGTTTAGATCGTGGTAAAAATAGTCGTGTTTATCCTCATAGTGCCAATAAAGTTTTAAAATTATGGAATCCTGATCTAACTTTAAAAACTTTAGAATTTTATCAAACTAACGCCGCTAATTTAGTGGGAATGAATACTGACCTTTTTTACTGTCCTACAGAACTTATATACAAAAATAATCAAATAGTAGGATATATTATGAAATATTTTCAGGGATTAGAATTAAAAGATATGCCTGATCAAACAAATTTAAAATTTCTAATTAATGCAATGGCTAATTTAGAAAAAGAACTGGCCTATATTTCTTCTAAACATATCTTATTAGATGATACTAATGAAGAAAATATTATGTACAACCAAAAAGATAATATGGGAACTTTAATTGTAACAGATTGTGATACTTGGCAACTTAATTCTCATATGAGTATTGAAAAAATATTACAAAACAATTACCAATTAATAAATGATACTTTAATTTATAAAATTTTAAGAAGTATTAAAGAAGTAATCGAGTACATTTATTATAATCAAGCTTTAAGAATTAGATTAGAAAAAATAGAATGTGGATTAAGTACAGAAATGGCTACTTTTTTCCAAGATGTTATTAAAACTATTGAAAATTACACTAATAAAAATATTAATACCTACAGCGACTTAAAATATGTTTTAAAATAATTAAAGGGGGAAATTATTTATGAAACGAAAAGTAATAAGTATTTCATCAGGAGAATATGTATATCATCAAATATTTAATAAAGCTGTCGGTAAAATAATTAATGGCGAACCAACCGGTCGGGGAAATGACGGGAAAGTTGTACAATTTGGTTATAATACCGCTTTAAAGTTGTGGCATGAAGATCTAAATCCAGCTATTAAAGATCTTAGTAAAATACGTGAGATTATCTTTAATGTCTTATTAGATAATGAGATTAAAGAATTTATTCAAAACGATGAACAGCTAAGCTATGCTTATGAGTTAATAACCAAAAATCAAAGCGAAGAATTATCTACCTTTTTATATGAAGTTTATGTTAGAATAAGTAACAAGGAGAAAAAAAGAATTCGTACTTTAGGAGATTTTAAAATTAGTTAGAGGTGATTAAGTGATCATATGCATATGTGGACCAACTGGCGTAGGAAAAACAAAGCTTTCCATAAAATTGGCCCAAAAGTATAAAGCTATTATTATTAATGCTGATGCCATGCAAGTTTATAAGGGACTAGATATTGGAACAGCTAAAATAACTGAAAATGAAAAAGAAAACATTCCTCATTATCTTTTTGATATTAAAGATGTAAGCCAAAATTATACAGTTTATGATTATCAACAAGATTTACGAACTCTTTTAAAAAAATATGCTCAAAAAAATATTATTATCGTTGGTGGAACAGGACTTTACATTAAAGCCGGACTTTATGATTATCGTTTTTATCCGCAAAAAGAAAATCTTAATTTTACCAATTTAACTAATGAAGATCTATATGAGCTATGTTTAAAAAAAGATCCTAATATGAACATTCATTTAAATAATCGACGCCGTTTAGAAAACTTTTTAAAAAGAGATCAAGAAGAATTTAATAAAGATAAATTACTATATCCAGCTATATTTATCGGATTGACTACTTCTAGAGAAAATCTTTACGATAAAATAAACACTAGAGTAGAAGAGATGTTTAGCCAAGGTCTTTTAGAAGAAGCTAAATACTTTTATGATAAAAAAATTTATAGTAAAGCCTTATTAACAGGAATTGGTTATAAAGAACTTTACTTATATTTTGATCATAAAATTAGTTTAGAAGAGGCTAAAGAATTAATAAAAAAGAACTCACGTCATTATGCTAAAAGACAATATACTTGGTTTAATAATCAGATGAATTTAAAATGGTTTGATGTTAATTTTACTAATTTTGAGCAAACAATTAAAGAAGTAGAAGAATATATAAATTCAAAATGTTAACACCAGTCTATAGCAAAAATATGTTACAATGATAACATAAGGAGTAGGATTTATATGGAAACTAAAGAATATTTAAGTGAAGAAAGATACCAACAAAATAACGCTAAAGTAAAAAAAGTTGGAAAAATACTTCTAATAGTAGGTATTATCACATTGGTAATTAGTTTTATATTAACATTTGTCGGATTTATGGGAGCAGGCAATAGTTTTGTTAATGGTTTTAATTCCTTTGTCAATAGCAGTATAAAAGAGAGTAATGATATCCAAACTGCTGCTAGTGGCATATTTGGCAACATTTGGTTATTGGCAATTGGCAGTTTTATGACAACCATTGGATTTGGTTTAACTATTGCTGGTGGTATAGTAATGTTTATTGCTCATAGAAGGAAAATAGCAGCTTATACTACTCAACAAGTTATGCCAGTTGCTCAAGAGGGAATTCAAAAAATGGCTCCAACTGTTGCTAATGCTATGGGAACAATTGGAAAAGAACTAGCTAAAGGTATAAAAGAAGGAATAAATGAAGCTGATAAAGAAAAAGATAACAATTAGTTTATAATAAAAAATCTCGTTTTTTAGGGTTCATAAAAACGAGGTTTTTTAAAATAGCTTACCCGTAGCAAACCTAATTAAAACAGTGTAAAATTATCCACAGGTATTGACATCGGGGGGGGGTAAAAATGGTATTACTAACATAGAAAGGAGTTTATTTTAATGCAAAAAAAACGAGTACAGCTCTTGTTGTAGCTTTAACTGTATTTGTTATGATATCCATATTTTTAGGAGGATATATCATCTATGACAAAGTTATTTCTAAAGAAGAACTAAAAGAAAATAATACTGAACAAAAGGAAGAAACTCAACAAAACAGTATTCCCGAGAATAATTCGGAAGACGTAAGTGAAAGTACTGAAGAGAAAAAAATTTGTAGTAGTCTAATGAATGCTACTTATTATGGTGAATATCATGAAAATACTAACAATATTCATATATATACTACAATTACTTTTAAAGATGATGGTTCTTTCGAACAAATTACTGAAAACTCAGAACCTATAATAGGAACATATAGTATATCAGGCAATACCCTCACTACTAAAACTTGCCCAATTTATGGACCGTGTGAAGAAGAAATCATAACTTCCCGTGAAATATCAGAAGATTGTTCAACAATTAAATGGGAAGAAGACTATAATGTGAACTTACAATAAAAATATCTCTTTAAACATAAAAAGTTAGACGTTTTGAAGTTGTAAGATAATTGTTGGTTATGACTTAGAGATTCATTAAATGGCAATGGTATTTTAATTCTTATACAGTTACCACATCTAAAACCCTAGTTGAATATAAAACTCAATTAGGGATTAAATAATCTCTTTTAGTGTCTACTTTTTTAATTGCTTAAATCTCTAAATAAACTGTAGGATCATAATCATGTTCATTAGTTTCCGTATCTAAACTAGGTAACATAGCTGCATCTACTAAAAAATATTTATGATAAATATAATCTTGTCCAGTATTAGTAATAGGATCATCCCACGTTAGATCAAGTTGCTTCCATGTATTATCTATAAATACGCTATTCCAAACATGTAGATCACTAGCAACTTTAAAACTCTTAATATTAAATCTTTCTAAAAATATTTCCATTACATCGGCATAACCACTACAAATAGCATAACCTTGAAACAAAGGACCAATTGCGGTATTAGAAGCATACGGACTATTATCCGTTTTATTTCTTTGTTGATCATATCTAGTCGAATTAATTATATAATCATGGATAACTCTAATTTTTTCTTCATCACTCATATTAGGCGTAATATATTGACCAATTATTTCATCTACTTTTTGATTAATTCTCACAATGTCATCTTCACTATATAACTTTTTAATTTCTAATGTTACTTCCCCAGATTCATAATAACTTGTTTTAATATTAGTAAAACTATTGAAAGGATGGACAAAATTATTAATATGTGTAAGAAGGACATTATCATCAGAGATTGTTTTAATATCATCTAAACAATCAACATATTCATCGGGACAATAAAAAGTAAAAGAAGTCCAGCCACTGTTTAAAAAAGTATAAAAAATATTTAAGACTTGTTGATAGCTATATGGTTTAAAATCAGTTGTATTTTGCACAAATTCAAAATCATAGTCTCGGTAGTATTCATTTGGAGTATTAACTGTGACCGTAGCGTCTTTATCTAAAATATTTACAATACTAGTTGTAATAGGGGTAATGTAGTAAACTACGACTAGCAAAATAAAGCACAATACTAAGGGTAAGATAACTTTTTTCATTTTAGTATCACCAATTAAATTTTAACAAAAAAATACGAAGCAATCAATTACTTCATATTTTTAACTTTTTGTGATAATCTTGATTTCTGTCTAGCCGCGGTATTTTTACTAATTACACCTTTACTAACAGCTTTATCAATATTTTTTTGAACATCTTTTACAATCTTATCGGCTGTTTCTACGTCTTTTGCAGCAATTGCTTTCTCACAATTTTTAATAGAGTTCTTAACTCTTGCTTTATATTCATGAGCAGCGTTAGTTTTTTTAGCAATAACCTTAACCGCTTTTTTAGAACTTTTAATATTTGGCATGCAAAATCTCCCTTCTTTAAATACAATATAGATTTTATCAAATACTTTCTTCTTTTGCAATAAAAAACAACCATTTTGTACATATTAATAGGGGTGAAACGTATGAAAAATAAACTTTTTTTAGACATGGCAGATGCTTTAAAAGAAAATGAAGGTATTAAATTAGACGAGAAGAAAAAAAGTGGTTTAAAAATTAGTTATTTTGAAATTGATAAATCTAATACTAAAAGACTAAAAAGACAGGAAGGAAAATATTATACGATATCTTATGATCAAAATATTTTAAATAATTATGATAAATTATTAACTAAAGAAATTATAAAAATTTTGAAAATTTTAAAAAAAGATATTCCCAATTATGGCACTACTTTAATTATTGGCTTAGGTAATTCTAGTGTTACTTGTGATTCACTTGGTCCAAAAACAACTAATAAAATTATAGCAACTAATCATTATATAGATTTTTTAACAGTTCCTAAAGTCGCATTATTTGTTCCAGAAGTTATTGGTAAAACTGGAATAAGTTCTTTTGAACTAATTAAAATGCTAGTAAAAGATCTTAAGCCAAGCTCTATTATCGTAATAGATTCTTTATCTACTAAATATTATAAACGTCTTAATAATTGTATTGAAATATCTAATAGTGGTATTATTCCCGGAAGTGCCATCATGACCAATAAAGAAATCAGTTCTAAGACATTTAATATTCCCGTTATCGCTATAGGTGTTCCCTTAGTTATCGAAATTGGTCAAAAACTGTTTACCACCCCAGACATAGAAAGTGTCATTAGTAAAACAAGTGAAGTAATTGCTAGTTCTTTAAATACTTTATTTTTAAAATGAAGATGTCTTCCGAAGTGACAATTAAGTGTAAAAAGTCCTTTTCTATTTGACAAAAAAAACGGGGGGGGTTACTATAGAAATATGTAAAGTAGGAGAGTGCATATATCTATGAAAGTAAAAGTAAATAAAAATGTAATAGTAAT
>CALVQP010000012.1 GCA_944358225.1 uncultured Bacilli bacterium | reverse complement strand
AGTTAAAGAGTTTATAAAGGATAAAAGTGGTTATCGTATTTCGCGTTTTAAAGGACTTGGAGAGATGAATGCCGATCAATTAGAAAGCACCACTATGGATCCTAAACATCGCTCTTTGATAAAAGTAAATATTCAAGATGCCGCTTTAGCTGAAAAAAGAGTTAAAGTATTGATGGGAGATCAAGTAGAACCACGTAAAGAATGGATTAACGAAAATGTAGAGTTTAGTCTTAAAGATGATTTAATAATATAGAAAAGTTAGAAGTCTGACTTTTCTTTTTTACAGCGTGTATTAGGCTATGGTATAATGAAAATATAGGCATAATTTAAAAGAAAAGAGGTTTTTATGAAAAGTAGGCAAAAAGTTATATTGCTAGTTATGCTAATCTTGTTTATTATTTTGGCTATTTTAGTTAAAACAAATACTATAAAGACTTTAGATAATAGCTTTACGCAAATGGTTATATCACTTCGGGCAGACTCGATAACACCGATATTTAAAGCTATTACCAATTTGGCAAATATATGGTTTTTAGCTTTAGTTTTCATATTAGTTTTGGTGGGGCTAAAAAATAATATGCACAGATTATTTTTTCTTTTAAATCCATTAATTTGTTTTGGTTTGAACTACTTCTTGAAATTAATTATGGCTCGTCCTAGACCTAGTGTTGAGCATTTAGTGGAAGAAACTTCTTATAGTTTTCCTAGTGGCCATGCAATGATTAGTTTAGCTTTTTATGGTTTATTAATTTATATTATAAATAGGACTAACTTAGATAAAAGAGTAAAAAAAATTAGTAGTGTAATGTTAAGTTTATTAATAATTTTAATAGGATTTAGTAGAATATATTTAGGAGTGCATTACTTAAGTGATATTATTGGAGGATTTTTAGTATCAGGTATTTATTTAATTATATATACAAATATCTTAAGTAAGGTAGCAAAGTGATAACAATGAATATATTTAATCAAATTAATAATTATATTGAAATAATTTTAAATAATCTGGGAATTTATGGACCAATTTTAGGATGTCTTCTAATATGCGTGGAGTCTATATTGCCATTTTTACCTTTATCTGCTTTTATTACTCTTAACTTTTTAGCTTTTGGTAATATTGTAGGTTTTATTATATCGTGGATATTTACTATAGTTGGGTGTATGTTGTCTTTTACTTTATTTCGTAAAAAGGTAAAAGGATGGGTTGATAAAAAAAGAAAAGATAAGAAAAGATTAGAAAAAATAATGCAGGTTTTAGAAAGAATTAGTTTTGCTAAATTAGTAGTAATTATGGCCATTCCTTTTACACCGGCATTTTTAATAAATATTGCAGCTGGTTTAACTAAAATGAGTTATAAAAGGTTTCTTTTTGCTTTAATGATTGGTAAAATATTTTTAGTATACTTTTGGGGATATATAGGAACGTCTTTAATAGATAGTTTAAAAAATCCTATTATTTTGTTAAGAATAATTGTTATATGTTTGATTGTTTATGTTATAAGTTGGTTTATAAATAAAAAATTTAGATTGGATTGAAGTATATGGAGTATGTAGTTATAGGAATAGGAATAATTGTAATTGTTTTATTAATTGTAGTGATAATTAAGTTAAGTGGTTCTTCATCAACTGTAGAAAGATTAGGAAAATTTGAAACGAATATTACTAGAGAAATTGGGGACTTTAAAGTTGATTTTAGTAAAGATTTGCGTGATGATTTTGATAAAATGAATGAAAAGATTGAAAATAAATTACTTTTAATTAATGACAAAGTTAATGAAAGAATTGATCAAAATTTTGAAAAAACGAATAAAACTTTTAATAGTATTTTAGAACGTATTTCGAAAATTGATGAGGCTCAGAAAAAAATTGATGGTCTTTCAAATGAAATTATTAGTTTACAAAGTGTATTAACAGATAAAAAAACGCGGGGAATATTTGGAGAAGTTAATTTAAATTATATTTTAACTAGTGTTTTTGGGGATAAAAACGATAAAATTCAGTATAAATTAAATAATGGTTTTATTGCTGATGCTATTGTATTTGCTCCAGCTCCTTTAGGAACTATTGTTATAGATTCCAAATTTCCTTTAGAAAATTATCAAAAGATGAGTGATAAAACTTTAAGTAAAGAAGAACGTTTGATTCATGAAAAACTTTTTAAAAGTGATGTTAAAAAGCATATTGATGCTATAAGTAGTAAATATATTGTGGTAGGGCAAACATCACAAGAAGCAATTATGTTTTTACCGGCTGAGGCTATTTTTGCGGAAATTAATGCTTATCATCAAGATTTATTAAACTATGCTTATGCTAAAAGAGTATGGATTACATCGCCAACTACTTTAATGAGTACTTTAAGTATCATTCAAATGATTTTAAAGAATATGGAACGTGATAAATATGCTAAAGTTATTCATGAAGAATTAAATCGTTTAGGAGTAGAATTTAATAAATATAGATTACGTTGGGATAAATTATCACGTAGTATTGAGACGGTAACAAAAGATGTTAAGGATATTCATATAACAACAGATAAGATAACTAAGAGATTTGAGTCTATTAGCAGTGTTGATTTAGAAGAGAAGTTATTAACAGAGGAAAACGGTAGTGTGTAGTTATGAAAAAAAGGAGTAAAAGTTTAATAGGGGTTTTTATTATTTGTGCTTTATTACCACTAGTGATGGTAATGTTAGCTATTGGTTATAATAGTAATTATTTGATTAAAGAATGGTTGTATTATATTTTAATAGTTTTATTTATCTTACTTATCATTGGCTTAATAATATTTTTAATTATCTTTAAAAGAAGTAGTATTTTAAGAAAGAAAATGAAACTATGGGTAAAAGTAACTTTAAGTATTATTTACTTTTTATATGTACTTGGCTGTTTTGCTTTTATCTTTATATTGTACGGTCCATATAAGGGCTTTAGAACTTGGCTGATTACTACTTCAATGCAAACAATGAATCATCAATATATTTGTAAAATATTTTATAATGAAGAGCAGATAAAGGAAGTTATGGAGCAAAATGTGGTTATTGAAAGTGGGGAAAGTACTGATACGTCGTTGGTGAGTAAAAAAAGAGCAACAGAATTTATTGATGAGTATGATAAAGAAATTTTAGATGTTGATATAGATTTGCCATATAAAATAATAGAGTTAGAACTTAATGGAGTAAAAGGCTATTTAGCCGCTATTTATGATCCTTCAAAAGTTAAAGTTGGTGTAACGAAAATGCTTGGAAAAAGTGGGCAGTATGTTACGACTATGGCTGAAGATGAAGATGCCTACTTAGCTATTAATGCGGGAGGTTTTTATGATCCTAATTATAGTAGTAGTGGGGGAATGCCTACAAGTATTACCATTAAAGATGGTAAAATAGTAACTAATAATGAGTATAGCTCTTATAATCAAGCAGGAGGGATAATTGGTTTTACAAATGATGATATTTTGGTACTTTTAAAAAATAAAACTGCCAGCGAAGCTTTAGCGATGGGCGTAAGAGATGCTGTATCTTGGGGACCATTTTTAATTGTAAATGGAAAACCGTCTTATGTACGAGGCAATGGCGGTTGGGGACTAGCAGCAAGAAGTGCCATTGGTCAAAGAGCTGATGGTATTGTATTACTTTTGGTCGTAAGTTCTAATCGTAGTCGAACTAAGGGAGCCGATATGGTCGATTTAGTAGAAATTATGCAAAGATATCACGCAATTAATGCGGCTAATTTAGATGGTGGGACTTCAACGGTAATGGTTTTACCAAAAGATATTGCGCAAAGAGAGTATAACTCGCCATGTAGTGATTATAAAAGCGAGGCTTATTGTTGGATTAATGAACCATTTGATTCAACGGGAGCTTTAAGAACAAGACCGATTGCTACATCTTGGATTGTTAAAAAATAAATTCTAGCAAATTGCTAGAATTTTTTAACGAAAATATATTAAAGTAAATAATCCCATTAATAAACAGTAGATAGAAAATTTCCAAACTTTTCCTTTCTCAACAATTTTAGATAACCATAAATAAGCAAAGTAAGTAACTACTAAAGAGCAAATAAAGCCGATCATATAAGGGGCTAAAACACTATTTAAAGTATTATCTTTAATAATGTCAATAGCACTTAGGCCAAAGGAAGCTATCGATACGGGAAAATACATAATAAAAGTATATTTTAAAGCTGTAGTACGTTTAAAGTTGCGAAGTAGACAACCTACTAAGACTGTACCGCTGCGAGAAATACCAGGGAATAAAGCAACTGCTTGTAGTAAGCCGATTAAGATAGCATCTTTAAACGTTATGTCTTTGTCAGATTTTTCACCTTTAATATTTTTAATCACAAATAACGCAATAGCAGTTATTAAAAAAGCAAAGCCAACAATTTTAGGAGTAGCTAAAAGATTTTCAATTTTATCTTTAAAAATTAGACCAATTATACCAACGGGAATTGTACTAACGACAATTTGCATGCAGTATTTAAACGTAGCAGCATTTTTTTTCTTGTCTTTGAATATAAAACCAAAAAAGCCTTTTATTAAGGTAATAATGTCTTTTCTAAAAATAAAAAGGATGGCTAAAAAAGAGGCAAAATTAACGACGATTTCAAAATTTAAATCGTTAAACATCTGAGTGTTAAATAAATTGCGAAATACCAGTAAATGACCACTTGAAGAAATGGGAAGGGGTTCAGTAATTCCTTGAATAATGCCTAAAATAGCATATTTTATATATTCCATATTTTATCACCTAATTAATTATATAATAAAATTTTAAAATAAGAAATAAAATTAGATAGGGGTTTAAAATAAATGAAGATAATTCTTTTTAGTTTAGGAATATTTTTTAGTGCTCTTGGTTTAACATTTATTATTCTTTATTTAAATTTGTTAACTATGGGGTATAGTTTTTTAGAATATGTTTATTTTATTATTAGAAAACTAGAATGTTTAGTGCTCTTGGTAGGAATTTTATTTATATATATTACTTTAAGAAAGAGGAATACTTTATGAATTATTTTTATGATGTAATGGTAAATTTACATGAAGTAAACTACAAATTTTATGAGTGGAGTATGGATGATGAATTTATCCATTTAAAAAGAGTACCGATTTATAAGCTAAAGTCCCAAGATATTCAAAAATTTTTATTACATAATATCCAGGTGAAAAGAGAATTCTTAGAAGGAATTAAGGATAAAACAACGAGTATAGAAAATGAAAAACTCTTATATATAACTCTTTTTACAGATGGGAATAATACTATAGTATTGGAGTTTAATGAAGATGGTAAATCTATTTTGAGAAGTAGTCTTTTAATTGCCGAAGAGCTTGATTTAATGGAGATTGCTTATTCTTTAGAAGAAGAAAAACTAGAATATGAAGTTTTAGAAAAAATAAAAGATAAAAACGAAGTAAGACAAGTAGAAAGAATAAAAAAGTTTTTAAATAAAGAAATAGATTATAGTTTTAATCATCAAGATTTTGATAAATTAAAATATTTATATCAAGAAATAAGTGAGGAACAATTAAGAAGTAATAAAAAGATTTATGAATTTTTAAAAATATTAATTAATGGTAATTATAATGATAATATTTTAAAATTATTTAATATTATAAAGTTATATAAAAAAAATTTAATGTATTAGTATAATTTTTAAATTTAGGCTCAAAATATTATTAAAAGGAGCATAAATCATGAAAAAGATATTATGGGTATTTTTAAGTATATTTTTAGTTTGTGGTTGTACCATAGGCCCTGCTAATACACCAACTAAAGCCGTGGAAGAGTATTTGGACCGCTATATTAATAATGATGATGTAATCCTAGCGGAGTTAGATGAATATGTTCAAGGTAATTCAGCTATTTTAGATGAGCATAAAGATACTTATAAAGAAGTATTAAGAAAACAATATGGGGATTTAAAATATGAAATTAAAGAAGAAACATATAATGGTGATACAGCTAATGTTGAGGTAAAAATAACAGTTTATGATTTACATACAGCGCAGATAGAGGCTCAAGATTATTTAACTAATCATCCTGAAGAGTTTAATGATGAAGATGGTAATTACAATGAAAAGAAATTTATGAAATATCGTTTGGATAAAATGAAAGATACTACGAAAACGGTAGATTATACTCTTAATTTAACGGTTCAAAAAAATAATAATATTTGGGAAGTAAATCAATTAAGTAATGATGATTTACAAAAGATTCACGGAATATATAATTATGATGCCAGCGAGTAGTTGGCTTTTTTTAAGGACTTATGATAAAATAATGAAGAGGTGATAATTCTGTTTGATTTAAAGAATACCGCTAAAACATTGGCAACAAATGCTTATAATGGAGCCAAAAATGATATTAATTCTAGGGTAAATGATACTATAAGTGATATGAAAGGAATTTTTGGTCCCCAATCTAAAGATATGCAAAGGGCTATGAAACCGATTAATAATGGTTTTAATTTTGCTGGTAAAACTGTAACAAAAGCCAGTGGTGCAGTAGCTAAAAAGTTGGTTTCGGCTGTGAAGAAGGGACTAACAAGATAATGAAAGAAGAAAATGAAATTGTTATAACGGATGAATTTGGGGTAAATACTACTTTAAAAGTATTATCTTTTGTTGATGATCCGCTAAAAGAGAATACTTATATTATTTATACTGATGGTAGTACAGATGAAATGGGTCAGCTTAACATGTATGCATCACTTGTTACTGGTGATGAAGAAAATGTTGTTTTAGAAAATGTTTTAGAAGAAGATTTAGATTTTATAAATATGAAAATGCAAGAATTACAACAAGCAAATTAATCGATATATATTTATAACAAGATGAAAACTATTTTTAATGATTAAAATTAAAACCTTTCCTGAAGTAAATGGAAAGGTTTTTTATGAGTTAGTTTCATCATTAGAATGATTATTATTAATATATAGATTTATAGTTTTAATATATACTTCTTGATTATTATAACTTACTTTACTCCACACATTATCGGAAGATACACTTAGACGTTTTAGAATACTGTCTTTTTTAATTATGCCACTTATTTCATCATTTTTATAATCTAAGTAGTAAGAAGTATCATTTAAGGTAATTACTTCATCATTATTATCCTTAAATTCTAAGCTATCTTGTGGAGGCTCTTCAACAGGAGAGGTAGGTCTAGGAGTTTCTTCTTTAGGAGGCGCTTCATGAGAATATTTAAAGTAAGCAATATTCATATCAACATAACCATTAATACCAGGTACTGTTCCTTTAGAAGTGTATTGCCACATGTGATAGGTACCTTTATAATCTGTGACATCAGTATAATGCGCTAGCCAAAATTTACAGCCGGAAAATAAAGAAGTTTCAAATCTTTCGTAATAGGCATTTTTAGATGCATACATCATTGGTGTGTAGCCAGCTGATTTAATATAATTCATAAAAGCAATAGCATTAGCAGTAATTTGTGATTTAGTTAAACCAGCTAGTCTTCCTAGGCCAAAACTCTCAAAATCATAAGCAACTGGGTAGGTTATTTTGTAATTTTTGATTACTTCTTTAGTCCATCTAGCTTCTTCTAAGGCTTCTTGTTCATTAATAGCGGCGGAAAAGAAGTAAACACCAACCTTGATACCATTTTTTAAAGCCTCGGAAATATTTTGTTCAAAGTAGGGATCCATAAGAATCTGACCACTCCCATAACCGCGATAGCCGCAACGAATAATAGCAAACTCTACACCACTTTGTTTAACTTGAGCCCAGTTAATGTTACCTTGGTACTTGGAAACATCAATGCCAATAGATGTACCCGGTGTTTCATACATGCTAAGAGCAACATCGATACTAGATACTTTAGCATTAGACATCGAAGAATCAGTATATTTGTTTTTGCCATCTTCTTGATCATTTAGACTTCCTTTTTTGATAACAATAGGCTGTTCTTCTATGATTTCTTCTTGGACTTCTGGGGTTTTGTTAGTATTATAAACTTGTAAGAAACCTTGATTAGTTTGATATATAATCTTTTTATTTAAAGGGGGTTTTTTAAAAATAGTAATTGCAAAAACTATTAAAGTAATAGTTAAAGAAAGTAATAATATTAAAATTATTAATTGTCTTTTTTGAATTTGGTTAATTTTTTTTAACTTGGTTAGATTATTCACTTTGTCACTTCACTTATTACTATGTTACTTTAATATGGTAACATAATATTTTAGTGAAACCAAGATTTAATTTTTTCCCAAATACTTGTTTTGCCTTGTTGTGATTTTTTTGATTTTAAGTAAATAGGTTCTTCTTTTAATAAAGTGTTATTTAAGTAGACTTTGATAGTTCCTACAGTATTAGAAGTATTAAATTTATTTTCTTTTTCTAAAGTAGTTTTTATTTTAATTTGTTTTTTTTCATCTTTAGTTAATAAGGCTTTGATATCATTTTTAATATATAGAGTTTCATTTTTATAGCTTTTGTCTTTAATAGGTTTATCTTTAGAAACTAGAGTATATATTTCGTATTTGGCAAAATACTCTTCATATAATTTTTGGTGATTACTAAAGTCATTAGGATCGTTAAAAGTAACAGCAATGAGACTTTTACCATCTTTAGAGGCACTAGTTACTAAAGTACGACGCGCTTTTTGGGTAAATCCTGTTTTACCACCGGTAGTATATTTATAGCTTTTTAAAAGCTTATTTTTATTTTGCCAAAGATAAGTTTTTTCGTTAGATTTAGCGGTGTAGGAAGTAGTTTTGGTGATTTTTTGAAAGTCTTTATTTTGCATGGCTGCTTGCATGAGTAAGGCCATATCATAAGCCGTGGAAGTATTACCGGAGCCATCTGATTCTTCTAAGCCGTGAGGATTATAAAAAATGCTTTGTTTCATTCCTAGTTCTATGGCCTTTTTGTTCATCATTTTTACAAATTCTTTTTGAGATTTAAAAACATTATTAGCTAAAACAATGGCTGCATCATTACCACTTCTTAACATAAGACCATAAAGTAAGTCTAAAATAGATATTTTTTCGCCAACTTTAATATAAATTCCAGAACCATAAGAATCTAATACTTTCTCATCAACAGTTACGATTTTATCTAAGTCTTGATTTTCGATAGTGACTAAGGCAGTCATAATTTTAGTGGTACTAGCTATTAAAGAAGGCGTAAAAGCATCTTTAGAAAATAAGATACGTCCAGAATCTTGATCAATTAAAATTGCGCTTTTGGCACTAATGGCTTCTACAGGCAAGGGAATTAATAGTAAAAGTAAAAAAAGAAATTTTTTCATATATCACACCTAAATAATATATATTAGTAAATTATGAATTTATGATAATGAGAAATTTGGGAAAGTGAGGACTTAAATAAAAATTTTATTAATATAGTTAAATAGGTGATATAGTGGTTAATATTTTATGGGGTGTTTTAATAATTATTGGAATTACATATGGACTACTTTCGGGAAATATTGGTGCAATTAATGATGAGGTCATTACTAGTGCAGCAAAGGGTTTGGATATGATTTTAGAAATTTTACCTATTTTAGTTTTATGGATGGGGCTGATGAAAATAGCTGAAGATAGCGGTCTTTTAAAAAAAATAGCTGAGTGGTTTTATCCGCTTCTTTCTAAACTTTTCCCGTCTTTACCAAAACAGAGCCCAGCTTTAGGATATATTGCTAGTAACATAGCAGTTAATATGATGGGACTAGGTTCAGCTGCAACTCCTTTTGGCTTAAAAGCAATGAAAGCAATGCAGGAAATAAATAAGAAAAAAGATGAAGCTAGTGAGGCAATGATTACTTTTTTGGTACTTAATACTAGTGGTGTGACATTAATTCCAACAACCGTTATATCTTTAAGAATGTTAAATAAAAGTTCTAATCCTACCGAAATTATTTTGCCTTCTATTTTAGCTACTTTAATAGCATCAATTGGAGGATTAACTCTAGATTATATTATTCGCAAAAGGAGGAGGAAGACTTGAGTAAAATATCGATTGTAATTATTCCTTTAATCGTACTTTCGATTATAATTTATGGTTATAGTAAAAAAATAAATATTTATGATTCATTTTTAGAGGGAGCTAAGGAGGGATTACTAGCAACCTTTAATATTTTTCCCCCGATGATTGCGATGGTGTTTGCTATTAATATATTTTTAAAAAGTGATTTTATCGAATTTGCTCTAGGTTTTTTAAGCCCATTTTTAAAGTTTTTGAATTTGCCTTTAGAGATTTTACCAATGGCTTTATTACGTCCGATATCAGGGACATCAACACTAGTAATTATGAATGAATTATTCGTGATACACGGGCCAGACTCTTTAATTGGAAGACTAGCCTCTGTTATTCAAGGGTGTACAGATACAACATTTTATGTTATGAGTTTATATTTTGGAAGTATTAAAGTTTTAAAAACAAAGTATGCTTTAAAAGTTGGCCTATTTGCTGATTTATGTGGAATTATTGCTTCTTTTATTATTGTACGATTATTTTTTTAAGAACTCTTGGCAAAATAAGGAGGGGTTTGGTATAATTTTTATGGTGAGTAAAATGCAAGATGTTTTAAAGAAAATAAGTGACTATATTATTGAAGATAATTTAGAAGATATTATGGGGGATAGATTTGGAAAGTATTCGAAATATATTATTCAAGAAAGAGCTATTCCTGATGTACGTGATGGATTAAAACCCGTGCAACGTCGAATTATTTATGCAATGTATAAAAATAAAAATGTTTATGAACATGGTTTTGTAAAAAGTGCTCAGACTGTTGGAGAAGTTATTGGTAAGTACCATCCGCATGGAGATTCTTCGGTTTATGATGCTATGGTTAGAATGAGTCAAGATTGGAAACAAAGTTGTCCTTATATTGAATTTCAAGGAAATAACGGGTCGATAGATGGTGATCCGGCGGCTGCTTATCGTTATACAGAAGCTAAATTATCTAAAATTAGTAATGAATTAATTAGAGATATTGAAAAAAATACTGTAGATATGACTCCGACATTTGATGATTCGCGAGTTGAACCAACGGTACTTCCTGCTAGATTTCCTAATTTACTCCTTAATGGAGCTACGGGAATTTCGGCAGGGTATGCGACTAATATACCGCCACATAATTTGGGGGAGCTAATTGATGCTACGGTTCTTTTAATTAAAAATCCCGAAACAAAATTAGACGAGTTGATAAAAATTGTTAAAGGTCCTGACTTTCCAACCGGGGGTATTATTTATGGACAAAATGGTATAATTAGTGCTTATACTAACGGTAAAGGTAAAATAGTTGTACGTAGTAAATATACATATGAAAAAAACAAAGGTAAAGCTCAAATTATTATTAGTGAAATTCCGTTTGAGGTTAATAAAGCTAATTTAGTTCGAAAAATTAATGAAATTAAAATTGATAAAAAAATTGATGGTATTAGTGAAGTTCGAGATGAATCAGACAAAGAAGGATTACGTATTGCTATTGATTTAAAAAGTGGTGCAGATAAAAATTTAATTACTAATTATTTACTTAAAAATACAGAATTACAAGTATCTTATTCTTTTAATATGGTAGCAATTGTGGATAAAAGACCAAAACAAGTGGGACTTTTAACAATTTTAAAAGCTTATATTGCGCATCAAAAAGAAGTAGTTACTAGAAGAACACAATATGATTATGATTTTGCTTCTAAAAAGTTACATATTACTGAAGGGTTAGTAAAAGCTTTAGCTATTTTAGATGAAGTTATTAAAGTAATTAGAGCTAGTAAAAATAAAGCGGATGCTAAGGATAATTTGATTTCTAGGTTTGATTTTAGTGAAAAACAAGCAAGTGCTATTTTGGATTTACAACTTTATCGTTTAACTAATTTAGATGTCTTAGAATTAGAGAAAGAATTAGAGAATTTAAGAAAAGTTATAACTTTTTTACAAAGTATTTTAAATAGTGAACAAATGCTTAATAAAGTTATTGTTGATGAATTAGAAAAATTAAAAGAAGAATATGCAACGAAAAGAAAAACGAAGATTATCGCCGAAATAGAAGAAATAAAATTAGACGCTAAAGAAATGATTCCGGAATATAATGTAATTGTCGTTGTAACAAATGAAGGTTATATTAAGAAAGTAAATTTAAAATCTTATGCTTCTTCAAATGAAGAGACTACTTTGAAACCAGGAGATTATATATTAGGGCTTTATGAGGTAACAACTTTAGATACGCTACTTTTATTTACTAATAAGGGACGTTATTTATATTTACCTGTTCATGCTGTGCCAGATGGTAAATGGAAAGAATTAGGTAAACATGTTAATAATGTTATAATGTTAGATCAAGAAGAAAAAATTATTGCTTCATTTGTAGTTGCCGATAAGGAAGATGAACTGGTTTTAACGACAAAATTAGGGCAGATAAAAAGAACTAAAGTTAAGGATTTTGAAGTTTCTCGTTATTCCAAAGCAATGGTGGCAATGAAACTAAAAGATGATGATGAATTACTTTGCGTTAAAAGATGTGATAAACAAGTGTTACTAGTTACAAAATCTGGTTATTATCTAAAATATTTAAGTGAGGAAATTCCGCTTTTAGGTGTTAAAGCAAGTGGTGTAAAAGCAATGAATTTAAAAGACGATGAAGTAGTATTTGTTTCTACATTGGATGAAAATATGCAATATTTAAATATATTTACAAGTAAAAATACTGCCAAACGTTTAAAAGTTTGTGATTTACAAATGGGAAGTAGAGCTAAACGAGGAAATATGCTTTTAAAAAGAGTAAAAAGTGTTAACTACGAAGTGGCTTTTGCTTTAACTAGTGATAGTAAAACAGAAATAGGAATGAAATCTGATAGTGAGATTGTAAAATTAAAAAATAGTGATATTCCAATTATGGACTTAAATTCAACTGGTTCTTTAATTAGTAAACATCAAATAGATGATGTATTTAAATTTTCAAATCTTTTGTCATTTTTAAATAAAGATTCTAAAAACGATGAAAAAGAGGATTTAAGCGAAAAAGAGGAAGAAAAAATAAGTGCAGAACCACAACTGAGTATCGAAGATTTTTTGGAAGATTTTAAACTATAACAAAAATAGAAAATAGTGTAGAAATATTAAATCTATACTTTTTTTATTTTTTAGTTTAATCTAAAGGAGTAATAATGTATAATAAAAGTAGAAGATATGGTGATTTAAGTGCAAGAAAAAAAGGGATTTACGTTGGTAGAATTAATTGTAACAATAGCTCTTTTAGCAGTAGTAACTACCATAATAGTTGTAAATATGGTGGGGTTAAAAAATAAAGAAGATGAAAAAGAAAAAACAAGAATAGAAAGTACGATAAAAACAGCAGCAGAAGCTTATATAGAGGTAGAAGGATTAGAACAAAGTGATAATACATGTGTTAATGTAAGACAGTTAGTCCAAGGTAATTATTTAAAAGAAGATTATGTTAAAGACTATCTTAATAATTCAGTAAAAGTAGTAAAAGATGGTGATAAAACAACTTATGAGATATTTGAAGGTACTAACTGTACAGCCCAAAAGCAAGAAATTAGTATTACGTTTAATCCAGGAGACGGAGTAATAAAAACAGCCACAAGTGCCGAGGCAGCCTCTAAAACAGTAAAGATAGAAAAGGGAGGCAGTTTAAAAGCAAGTGAAATTCCTGAAGCATATCAAAAGTATTATGCTTTTTTAGGATGGTATGAAGATCAAAAATATACTAAAAAGATTGATGAAAAAACGAAATTTAATCAAAATACAACCTTATATGCTGGTTATCAAATTAAAGAATTTAGTATCGAATATCAAAATGAGGGAAGTAATTCTATAACTCAAGTTTTAAGATATAAAGAAAATAATAAATTAGAAAAGAACCCTTTTTCAAAAAATGGATATACTTTTGTAGATTGGTCAACAAAAGATAATGGGATAAAGAATATAAAAGATAATGCGGTGGTAAATGAGACAATTTGGAATTATGCTTGGGAACATAATAATAAGATAGAGTTAGTGGCTAACTTTCAAGCTAATAATTATACAGTAACACTTGAAGGAAATGGAGGAAGTGTAACACCAAAGAGTAAGAAAGTAACATATGATAGTGCCTATGGAACATTACCGGATCCAAGTAGAAAGTATTATGATTTTAAAGGGTGGAGCCTTAAGAAAGATGTCAAAGATATAGTAACGAGTTCTACGAAAGTAACAATGGCAAAAGATCATACGTTGTATGCAATGTGGGATTTACATGGGTATAAAATAACGTTAGATCAAAATCAAGCAACAATTAAGGGAAGTACTGAAGTAGAAACAACATATGGGCAAACTTATGTATCGATTGATCCTCTACCTAAAAGGATATATACGATTACAGTAAAAAATAACGTAGGAGCAACATTAATTGGAAGCACAAATATAACAGCAACTTATAACTTTAAGGGTTATTATGATGGAAATACACAAATTATTGATATATACGGAGATTTTGTTAAAAGTAGTAAGTATGCAGATAGTGAAGGAAAATGGGTATATGATGGTGATACTACACTTAAAGCCAATTGGATAGCTCCGTCAATAACATTACCAGAAGTAACAAAAGAAGGATATACATGTGGTTTTGCAACAAGTAGTAATAGTAATGGCGAAAAAGAATATGACTCAGGTTCAAGTATGACACCAAGTAAAAATATGAATTTATATACGGTGTGTGAAGCTAATAGTTCTGTAGTAACATTTAATGCAAATGGAGGAAGTGTAACACCAAAGAGTAAGACGGTAAAGTATAATAGTACTTATGGTTCGCTACCAACACCAACAAGAGATGGTTATAAGTTTTTAGGGTGGTATTATAATAATCAGAAAATAACAAGTAGTAGTATTGTTAAAGTAGCAAGTAATCATACTTTAATTGCTAGATGGGAAGCTAGTGAGTATAGTTTACAAGTAAATACTTTAAATGGTACTGTTAGTGCTAAAAATATAAAAATAACAGATAAAAATAATAACGATATTACTGATGAAAGTAACTTTGTTAAAGTGGTTTGTAAGGGAGATGCAAATACTCATTGTTTAAAGGCGTCAGTAAATGCTAATGTAAAGGAAATAAAGTTGGAAGTAACTCCAACAGAAGAATATAAATATATATTAAATAATGTACAAGCAACTAATGCAAGAACTAAGATAGATAACCAAACAGTAACTATTAATAATATATCAGGGGATGTAACAGTAAATATTTATAATTATAAAAATACATTATTACAAATACAATCAATAGATGGCAACCATGATTTTACGCCTTATAATAATTCTAGTTGGAAGCAAGCAAATCAAATTCATTTAGATATTAAAGACGAAAAATTTCAAGGCGGATATTCATATACTACTGAACAAATTACATCCGGAGAATCCTGTATTGAAGGGACAACAAAGTGTGATATATCTGGTGCGTATTATGGCAAATACATAGGAGGTGTAGTTGGTAAGTACTTTATTTATTATCTTGTAGCAACTTCTTCTGGACATCCATACGTGGATTATTATCTTTATATTTACGATACTTCAACAGGTCAAGAATATAAATATAATCCCTATTGGGTAACAGCAGACGGCGGCGAAACTCAATTTTTTTCTGTGCCGATAAGACCTATAATTGATAATCGACAAATATATTTTTATGATCGATATGATTCGTATGTATTAGGAAACGGAACGCGTGTAGGAAAATTTAAGAGTTATGCTATTAGAAAAAACTCTGATTTAACTGAAATAGGTACATCATGGAGAGTAGAACGTAATATTTTTGATGGTACTGCTCGTTTGAATTGGATTTGTGAAGCAAATTGCAATACTAATAATGATTATTTATTAAACCCTCAGCTTTATCATGGATCAAATGATAGTGAAAATTTATTAAATAATGGAGCTAATGTTTGGAATTTTGATTCGGTTAATATTTCCGAGGATGCAAAGGAAGCGTTGAGTGTATTAAATATAAGAAAATATAATTATATTAATAATGGTTCTACATTTTGGAATACAGCAAATATAAATTTAATTGATAAAAACGGTTTTTGGGGTACTGATAAAGAAAATGTTTATTATTTTAATACGATTGATGGAAAGTATGGTGTGTTATTATTCGTAAAATATGAAAATTACTCACCAAGAGAGCAATTTTATAGATTTTATCGTGTTATATATGATGGTAAATCTACGAAAGCCGATGATTATTATTTAAATGAAGGAATAACTAGTGTAGATGATCCGAATGGATCGAATAAGCTTATAAATGCTAATAAATATTATTATAGTAACTATTATGTATTAGATTTAACTGGTTCTTATGGTGTCAGTGGAGAAATAACAATGGCTGGTACTGCAAAAAGATTTTTGATAAATCCGGATAATTTAGAATATCCATCTGAAAACTTTCAAAATGCAACATCAGCAAAAAACTTAGATGATTTAATGAATCAAATTGCGCAAAATTAAAGATGGTGATGAAAATGAAAAGAAAATATAAAAAGTTATTAATTGGAACTGCTCTTTTATGCTTGGTTGTTATTATATTTGTATTAATATTAAATTATATAATAAAAGACTCGAAAGAAGAAAAGCCAGAAGAAAAAAAGCCTACTTTTAAAGAACTGTTTAAAGTTGAAAATGAAGAATATAAAAATGAAGCTGATACATTTACGTATAGTGCTACAATTAAGCCTTTAGGAAAAGAAGAGGTTTATTTAGAAAACTTGTGTGTAAATATTTTAGATGAAACTAATGGAACAATGTTATCATATAGTGAAAGAGTTGATACTAACCTAAATGATACTGTAGGTTATAATTTAACATTTTCCAATGGTAAATTGAGTCAAGAAGTATCTAAAGTTGAAATTAGTTTATGTGAATAGAGGAAAGATGGTAATGGAGAAAAAAAAGGGATTTGTGTTTGTGGAAACTATTGTAGTTTGCACGGTATTATTAACAATATTGGTATCAATTTATGCTTCTTTTGTTTTAATAATTAATACGCAGAAAAAAAGAAGTGATTATAATCAAAGTCGTTTTAATTATCGGGCTTATAATATAATTAAGACTTTAGATAATGTTGGTTGTGATGATACTGATACGGTTGATATAGATCTTAATGTCAAAGAACTTTTTGAAGTAAAAGATGTTTTAGTAGGTAAGGCTAGTGACTTAAGAGAAAAAAATGTTGATCCAGATTTCAAAGAATATTTAAGTACTATTGCGGATAATGATCAATGTATTTATGCTTTTGAATTTGAAAATGGTGATAAAAGTGCCTATACTTATGTTAAAATACAGGAGAGTTAAAAATGAGAAATAATAAGGGAACTACATTAGTAGAAATAATAGTTAGTGTTGCTTTAATATCAATTGTAATGGTTTTTTTGGTAGGTCTTTTAATCGATTTAAGAGATATTGATGATAAAAGTTTAAAAAGACTAGAGTATGAAGAAAAAATTGCTTTGATTACTAAGCAATTTCAAGATACAATTCAAAAATATGATACATGTAGTTTCAGTGTGGATAGTAGTAATAAGCAATTAAACGCAAAGTGTGAAGATTTTTATAATGTTAATTTAAAATGTGATAATGATAATAAAACTTGTGTATATAATGATTATGATAACAATAAAAAGAGTTGGACTTTTCCTGATGAGGCAACAATTAGTAAAATTCAAGTAAAAAATGATTCTGATAATAAATATATATACCAATATGAAATTTTAGATAATAAAGGCAATGTTTATATATTAGAAATAAGTTATATAAATACGTAGAATACGAAGAAAATAATTATGGATAAAATAGCATGAAATAAGCGATAAAGACAAAATTGTTTGTATGATAAAGGAGTATCAATAATGATACTTTTTATTTGGCTATGAATACTTAAACTACCAAAGGAAGTAAAAATTAAGGCTAGGATTGCACAAAGTAATGGGGAATTTAAAATAGGTAAATTCGAAAGACCAGAAGAAAACTCTAAAATACCACTGAAAAAAATAGTAATAAGAACACTAGGACTATATATTTTAGAGAAACTAATAAAAATATTATAAAAAATTAAGGTTCCTAAAATTAAAAACATAGTATTTATACTTTCTTTAACAGATATAGAAATAATGTTTCCTAAAGATTCAGGTTTAATATTTTTATTACTATGATTAGAATTTTTTAAAAATAAAAATAGTAAAACGTTAGGTAAATAATGAGATATTATAATCATAATAGCCAATTTTAAAGGTAAAAAGGATAGAACTCCTAATAAAAATAGGGGATTAGCAAAAAAAGTATAAGCAAAGGCTTGGTTAGCTTCTTTTAAAGTTATTAAATGAGAATTATACATATCTTTAATATATTTAGCACCAGAGGGAAAACCAGAAAATAAAGATAGTAGTAATAAAGTTAAAGAAGAACTTTTGAAAAAAGAGGCTATATTTAATTTTATTAAAATGCTACCTAAAACTAAAAAAGGAAATAATGAGGGAAGTAATTTATTTAACCATAAAGAAATACTTGATTGATTATAACTTATAATTGAAGAATAGTTAGTTAAGACTAAGAAAATAGATAAGCCAAAAAAGACTAAGTATATTAATTGATGTTTTTTTTTCATATAACTCCTAGACTTTGATATAATTATAGTGGTGATTATGTAAATGATTAATAAAATATATGAAAAAATTAAAAGCTTTATTAAAGACAATTATAAATTTTTACTGGGGCTATTAGTTATTTTTTTATTGTTTTATGTAGAATTACCTTTTGTTATTTATACTCCCGGAGATACTATAGATTTAAAGAATAGAATTATCTTGGAAGATAAGTATGAATCGAGTGGAAAATTACAAATGGCTTATGTTAGGGCTGTAAAAGGGACATTACCATTTTTAGGTTTGTCTTATTTAATAGATGATTGGGATATTATGAAAAAAGAAGATATTACTTATGAAAATGAAACTATTAAAGAAAAAGAGTATAAGGATAAAATAAATATGCAGGCTTCTATTGATAATGCTATTTTGGCAAGTTATAGATTATTAGGTAAGGAAATCAAAATTAATAAAGTACACAATATTGTTACTTATATTGATAAAAATGCTGATACTGATTTAAAGTTATATGATGAAATAATTAGTATTGAAGGTGTTGATGTTACATCTTTAGATGAATATCGTAATGAAGTTTTAAAAGCTAAAGAAAATGATATTTTGACTTTAAAAGTTTTAAGAAATAAAAAGGAAATAGAGGTAAAAATAAAAGTTTATAATACAACGGATGGCTTAAAAACCGGGATATCTATGATTAGTACTTATGATTACACGACAAATCCAGAAATTGACATTAAAAGTAAAATGAGTGAATCGGGACCTTCAGGCGGTTTAATGATGGCTTTAGGAATTTATGATGCCTTAGTAGAATATGATATAACTAAAGGATATAATATCGTTGGTACAGGAACAATTGATGAATATGGTAAAGTTGGCGAAATAGGGGGAGTAAAATATAAGCTTTTAGGAGCTTATAAACAAGGGGCAGAAATATTTATTTGTCCTAAAGAAAATTATGAAGAAGTAAAAAGTATTGTCAAGCAAAAAAATTATGATATAATAGTCCTTACCGGGGATTCTTTAGATGAAATTATTGAGAGTTTAAAAGAATTACCTGAAAAAGAATAGGGAGAATGATATGAAAATATATGTTGATTATTATGCTTATTTAGGTTCACTTTATAAATTGGAAGAAAATCATACTTTGGATGAAAAAGACTTGGCTATAAAATATAATTTATATTCAAGAGCAGTAAAGTTAAGAAAACTTTCTGATAACCGTTATTATGTAGAGGATATTTTATATATGACTGAGCGTTATTTAAGCGAGAAGAGTTTGTTAAAAAGTGAAAGAGTAGCTATTGAAGTAACTAAAGATGAATTAGTACTATTGGATATTCCTTTTGAGTATATTTATGAATTAAATATCTTAATTGATAATTATTTTGAAAGAAAAATGCATGATTTGTGTTTACTTGAAGAATTAACTGAAGAAGAGTTGTTAACTATAGAAAATGAAGAAGTAGTATGTGCTTATAATAGTTTAACAGCTGATCAAAAACGTTATGCTTTGGAAGAAAATAATGACGGACTATTTGAAATTGTTTCTTTACATGATAATAGTCCGGTTAAAGCTTATTATATTATTTCAGAATGTCATCCAGCTTCACTTGATGAACTAGTAACATATTACGAAGCTGTAGCACCTAATACATATACTAAAGTTAATAAATCATTAAAACCAGCTATTAAGCGTCGTCGTAAATTTAAGCGTTAAAAAACGGATTACTAATGAGTGAAGTTGTCAATAAAAAGTAGACACTTAAAAAGATTTATTTAAACCCTAGTTGAGTTCTATACTCAATTGGGGTTT
>CALVQP010000011.1 GCA_944358225.1 uncultured Bacilli bacterium | reverse complement strand
TAACGCTCGCCACCTACGTATTACCGCGGCTGCTGGCACGTAGTTAGCCGTGGCTTTCTTGAATGGTACCGTCAAATTAAAGTCATTTCCTACTCTAATCTTTCTTTCCAAACAACAGAGTTTTACAATCCAGAGGACCTTCTTCACTCACGCGGCATTGCTCGTTCAGGGTTTCCCCCATTGACGAATATTCCTAACTGCTGTCTCCCGTAGGAGTCTGGGCCGTGTCTCAGTCCCAGTGTGGCCGTTTAACCTCTCAGTTCGGCTACGTATCGTCGCCTTGGTAGGCCATTACCCCACCAACTAGCTAATACGCCGCAGGCCCATCTCTAAGCGAAGCTTGATAGCTCCTTTTATCCGTAGATTACATTCGGTATTAGCAATCGTTTCCAACTGTTATCCCCAACTTAAAGGTAGGTTACCCACGTGTTACTCACCCGTTTGCCACTAGAAGGTGATCCAAGTCCAATCTTGTGCAAGCACTAAATCTTCTTTGGGCCTTCTCGTTCGACTTGCATGTCTTAGGCATGCCGCCAGCGTTCATCCTGAGCCAGGATCAAACTCTCAATAAAAATTGGTTCGTTTTTATGTGTTTTTTTTGATAAAATTTATATTTTTATTTTTCGTTTAATCTCTAGCTTTGAAAAATTGACTTTTTACTTAGTTTTCAAAGATCATTTCTTTTCGCACCTGTTTTTTCCCAAGTGCATTAGTAATATACCAAATCACTTTTTCTTTGTCAATCGATTTTTTGCTTTTTTTTACTTTTTTTCTTTTATTTCTTTATTTTTCGACACTTTTTTATATTTTTGCTCCTCTTTTCTTTCCTCCCCTCTTTTTTTCTCTTTATTATTTTATTCTTTTTTTCCTTCTTTAGTACTTATTTAGATTATACTTTAATCTTTCTTTTTTAGTTTTGCTTTAATAAATTCAAGAATATCACCATCTAAAACTTTTTGGGTTTGACTTGTTTCATAATTGGTTCTAGTATCTTTTACTAACTGATAAGGTTCTAAAACATAACTTCTAATTTGACTACCAAAGTCAATATTACTATTTTTACCTACTATTTTATTAATTTCTGCCTCTTTTTTTTCTAATTCCAGTTGGTAAAGTTTGCTTTTTAATACCTTCATGGCTGTTTCCTTGTTTTTTAATTGACTACGTTCATTTTGACAAGTTACTACTGTTTTGGTCGGTAAATGAGTAATTCTAACTGCTGAATCAGTAGTGTTAACTCCTTGACCTCCTTTGCCACTACTACGATAAACATCAATTTTGATATCTTTTTCATTAATTTGTAAATCTACATTGTTATCAAATTCAGGAATAACGCTAACAGAGGCAAAAGAAGTATGACGTCTTGCATTAGAATCAAAAGGAGAAATACGAACTAAACGATGAACACCTTTTTCACACTTTAAATATCCATATGCATAAAACCCTTTAATCAATAGAGTGACACTTTTTATACCTGCCTCATCCCCTTTTTGATAGTCAATAATTTCATATTTAAAATTATTTTTTTCACAAAAACGTTCATACATCCTTAATAGCATGTCTGCCCAATCACAACTTTCAGTTCCGCCTGCCCCTGGATGAATTTCTAAATAACAATTCAAATTATCAAATTCTTGATTTAATAAAATGTTTATTTCGATATTTTCAATATTTTGCTGACATTCTTTTAAACTATCTTGTAATTCTTCTTCTAACATCTTATCATTTTCAGTTTTCAATAATTTTAAAAGTTCTATTGCTGAGGTTATCTCATTTTCTAATTTTTTAAAATCGCTTAATTCTTGTTTTAAATGACTCAGTTTGGCTGTTATTTCATTAGCTTCTTTTTTGTTATCCCAAAAAGAAGAACTTAAAATCAGTTGTTCTAAGTTGGCAATTTGCTCTTTTTTAGAATCTAAGTCAAAGTGACCTCCCTAGTTCATCTAATTTTTCTTTTAGGATATTAAATTGTTGTTCTAATTCTTTTTTGTCCATTATTTGTCGCCGCCTTCTATATTAATTTTTTTGAACATATTTACACCAACGCCACAAATAGGGCATTTAAAATCTTCGGGAAGTGTATCTATATATTTTATATATCCACAAACTGTACATATCCATGCTATTTTATTGTTTGCTGTTTTTACTTTTTGCATCAACTCTTCTTTATGATCTTGGTAATAATTATAAGACATTGGCTCTTTATCATTATATATTTTTTCCTTTTTTACGCGCCCAATAAAAATTGTATGCGTATCAGCATCAATGATGTCCACGACTTCACAATAGATATAACCAATACTATCGTTTAAAACTTTAATATTTTCAACAGTTGAAAAAGAAAAGTTTTGAAATTTATTATTATTTTTTGATGAAGTCATACCAAATGTTTGTATAATATTTGGATCTGTGTCTTTGCTTAATATACTAAGAGCAAATTTTTGAGATTTAAAAATTTTTTGATGAGTATAATTATTTTTGTTAACCGAAATACTAATCAAGGGTAAATCTCCTGCACTAACTTGATTTACTGTATCTATCATACATGCTGCATCGAGAGTAGAAACAACATACATTCCTTGAGTTATTTTTTTAAATATTTTGCGCAATATAAACACCTCTTTCAGTTACTTTTTAGAAGCAATTGTTTAATATTAAAAATTCTTTTTTATAATTTAGATTAATTGTAAGTGAAAAAGAAATGATAGTCAATATATATTATTAGTAGCATATTCTATTTAATTTGATAATTAAAAAAATCATCTTTATTTTTAGTATTTACTAAATTTTATAAGATGAACTTTTTATTAATCATTATAGACTTTGACAAACTTATTGGCAAGATATAGATTAACAAATCACTTTTCTAATGATTTTGGGTCCTAAATTCTCTTTTTGCTTTTTTATTATAGTAACCATATTTTAAAGTAATTCTAGTTGCAGCTTATCAAATAATATAACTCTTTTTATAGTCATAAATTATAATCTATATCATTATTAGGAACTTTTAGTATCTGGCCTATTTGTAAAAGGTCACTATTTAATCCATTTAATTTTTTTATTATTTCTACTGTTGTATCATATCTTCTAGAGATTGACCATAATGTATCTCCTTTTTTAACCACGTATAAAAAGTATGTTTTATCAATTTCATCCATGGGCATAATTTGATTATTATATAAAGAGTAAAGAACACACCAAGTGTCATTGCCTACTATACCATCTGCATTAAGGTAATTATCAGTTTGAAATCTTTTAACAGCATTTTTTGTTTTTTGGCCATATTTACCATCAACTTCTCCATGATAATATAATAGTTTTTTTAATAGTTCTTGTAATTGGAAGACATGCTGTCCATTGCTACCTAATCTCAAAATTGGATTATTCTCATATTTGGAAATAGTAAATTGTTTTGATTTAGGTATATTTTTTGCCTGTTTGTTTAAACATTTTTCTTGAAATTCATTAAACATATGAATTAAAAAATTACCTAAATCCTCCATATTGCCTTGAATAATGATAATCCTAGAATCATCATTAGGTATATATTTTTTAAAAAAATTAAAATCCTCTTTCATAAAAAACCTCCACTATAACATTATACTGTTTAAAAAATAATAGGTGATTGTTATTATTTATGTTAAGAATAATGGTAAGCATTTAAATATATTTTATTAGGATCTAATCTTTCTACTATTTCTCAATATAAAAAGGGGAGGAATTTATAAAGTTCTCCTTCGCAATTAAAATAAAGGTAAACAATATGATAAATCATGTTTTATTCTAGCATCCTTAATCAATACCGCGAATATTATTGAGTGTATTTATTATACTAATCATAATATTGAATCTATTTTACTTGTATATAAAATTTAACTTGATTTTATATTTTAATAAACCTACCTTTTGAAGCAATTAGTAATTTTACATAAGTGCAATGTATTAAATAAAAAATTAGCAAATGAATGCTAACTTTTTTCAAAATTTGGTTCCAAAATATTTTCCTTATTTTATAAACTATTTGCCACAACAGTTCTTATATTTTTTGCCACTTCCACATGCGCACAATTGATTACGACCTATTTTTTTTACTCTCTTAGGTTCAGCTTTAGCTTTTTTCTTACCGTCGTTAGCCAACATTTTTTCTGGTTGCTTCATTTGAGTATTTTGTCTAATTTGAGCATTCATTAAATATATACATATCTTAGAGTCAATATTATCTAATAGACGATCAAACATTTCATAGCCTTCCATTGTATAAGCTTGTAATGGGTTTGTTTGACCATAACCACGCAACCCGATACCTTCTCTTAAATGTTCCATAGAACTTATATGATCAATCCAAGCATCGTCAATAACACGAAGTGAAATAGCTCTTTCAAATTCATTGGTAATTTCAACAGGTAATTCTTTAAGTTTATTTTCATATTCTTCTACAATATTGTTTGTTAATAATTCAACTATTTCATCATCCGATTTACCTTCTAATTGTTCTTGAGTTAAAGTATCTAATTTACTTAAATTGGCATTATAATATTCAACTATTTCTTTTAAATCATTTTCAGTTAAATAACCTTCTGGTTCAATATGACTTTCTATTAACATATTCATAGTATTTTTAAAAGTGGCTAAAACACGCGCATGAATATCAGCATTATCTAGAATCTCATTACGACGATTGTAAATAATAGTTCTTTGTTCATTCATTACATCATCATAATCTAACAAGTGTTTACGCATATCAAAGTTATTGCCTTCAACTTTCTTTTGAGCACTTTCAATCGAGCGAGTAAATGTTTTAGAACGAATTGATTGATCGTCAGTAATTCCTAATGATTGTAACATATTTTTGATTTTCTCGGTTCCAAATCTGCGCATTAGTTCATCTTCGAAAGAAACGAAAAATTGACTCATTCCCGGATCTCCTTGACGACCAGCACGTCCACGTAATTGATTGTCTATACGACGTGATTCATGGCGTTCAGTACCGATAACGCACAATCCTCCAAGTTCAACAACACCTTCACCTAATTTAATGTCAGTTCCACGTCCTGCCATATTAGTTGCGATAGTTATTGCTCCTTTTTCACCGGCTTTGGCAATAATTTCAGCTTCTCTTTCATGATTTTTAGCATTTAACACTTCATGCTTTAAACCTGCTTTTTTAAGAAGTGCACTTAGATGTTCATTTGATTCTACAGAAATGGTTCCTACTAATATTGGTTGTCCTGTTTCATGAATGCTTTTAATTGTTTTTACAATAGCCTTATATTTGCCTTTTTCATTAGAATAAACTAAATCTGGTAAATCATCACGAATAATCGGCTTGTTAGTAGGGATTTGAATAACATACATGTTATAAATATTTCTAAATTCTTCTTCTTCAGTTTTAGCAGTACCAGTCATTCCGGAAAGTTTATTATACATTCTAAATAAGTTTTGGAACGTAATTGTTGCCAATGTTTTTGTTTCTTCATTAATGGTAACATTTTCTTTAGCTTCTATAGCTTGATGTAAGCCATCACTAAATTGACGACCATGCATTAAGCGACCAGTAAATTGATCAACAATTATAACAGAATCATTTTCAACAACGTAATCAACATCTTTTTTAAACCCATAATTAGCTTTTAAAGATTGATTAATGTGATGAACTAAAGTAGCATTGTCTAAATCATATAAATTTTTTAAATTAAATAGACGTTCTATTTTCTCACTACCTAGTTCAGATAATGATACATTTTTAGTTTTAACATCAACAATATAATCTTCTTCTTTTAGGCTTTTAACTGCTTTATCTGCTTGTTTATACAAATTTTTAGCATCAAACTTACCACCAGAAATAATTAATGGTGTACGTGCTTCGTCAATTAAGATAGAATCTACTTCATCGACAATACAAAAGTTTAAAGGTCTTTGAACACGATCTTCTTTACGGATTACCATATTATCTCTTAGATAATCAAAACCAATTTCATTATTAGTAGAATATAGTATATCACAATTATATACTTCTTTTTTTTCTTTGGGACTTAACTCTCTTAAATTTAACCCAACAGTTAAACCTAAAAATCTAAATATTTCCCCCATCCATTCAGAATCACGTTTAGCCAAAAATTCATTTACGGTGATAATGTGTACGCCTTTTGATGATAAGGCATTTAAATATGCTGGCATTGTTTCAGTTAAAGTTTTACCTTCTCCAGTTTTCATTTCAGCTATATTACCAAAATGAATTGCTAATCCACCAATTATTTGTACAAAATAAGGTTTTTGGTGAATAGTTCTAAAAGCCGTTTCTCTAACAACTGCAAAAGCTTCAGCAGCTAAGTCGTCTAAAGTTTCTCCACTAGCTAATCTATTTTTAAATTCTACTGTTTTATTTTTTAATTCCTCATCACTTAAAGCCGCAAAATCTTCCTCATAAGATAAAACTTCATTAGCTATTTTTTCAAACCTTTTTAATTCTTTATATTCTGAATCGATTAATTTTCTAAAAAATCCCATCTTGCATTCCTCACAATCTTTCTTGTACTATATTTTATCACAAATAAAAAGAGTTTTCACTCTTTATTTTACATTCATTAATCCGTAATGTCCATCTTTTCTTTTATAAACAACTGAAATACAATCTTCATCAACATTCTTAAAAGCAAAGAAATCATGATTTAATAGTTCCATCTGTAAAATTGCTTCTTCTTCATCCATTGGTTTGCTAGCAATATCTTTTCTTTTAACGATTTTTTCAGTATTTTCTTCTTCTACTTCATAATCAAAAGTAAAATCTGGAGTATCAACACTTTTATAACGTTTATTTAATCTTGTTTTATTCTTTCTGATTTGTCTTTCTAATTTGTCTACTACTAAATCAATGGCAGCACGCAACTCTTTGTGGTTTTCTTCTGCTCTTAAAGTAAACTTTTTAGTTGGAACAGTTACTTCTATAATTTGTTCTATTCCACGTAATCTAACCTTCACAATTGCTTCAACTGAATCGTCTTTAAAATAACGGTCTAGTCGAGCAAGTTTAGTCTCGATATAATTTTTAATTGCGTCACTAATGTCTACTTTATCAGCATGGATTTTCATTTTCATATTTATCTCCCTTTCTTTATACCTATTTATTCTTTTTCTTTTTAATTATATCATTTTGGGAGAAAAAAAACTACTAAATAGTAGTTAATTGTACTTCTGTTACCTCTTGAGCCTGAAGCCCTTTAGAAGTTTCGATTAGTTTAAAATCTACTATATCGCCTTCTTTTAAGGTTTTGTACCCATCTTTTAAAATTGCGGAATAATGTACAAAAATGTCTTCAAGGTCATTATATTTAATAAAACCGAAACCTTTTTCAGCATTAAACCATTTAACGGTACCACGCATACTATCACACCTCTTTCTACCTCTAAATATTCTCATCGTTGCAAATTTTGTCGTTATAAATTTTGGAAAAGGCCTTAACTGTTTGATTGTGCTTTTGGCTTTGCGACGACTGTATCATCTTATCAAATAGTTGTTATTTTGTCACAAATTGTGTCTCAAAATAGCAAAATTGTGCGCGAAGTTTTGCTATATGTGTTTTTTTGTGTCTAAATTTTAATCTCAAACGTAAAACAAGTCATTTAAAACGTAATTGCTTTTATTTATTAATTTTTATGATATCATCTGATTGTAGCCAAGGGGTGGTAGTAGTGAAAGAGGCTTTTTTAGATTATTCGATTAATTTAATATTAGCTAAAAATAATTATGATGAACTAAAAATTTCAAAATTACGATATGGCTTAGAGGCATTTTATATGTTGTTTGTGAAGTTAAGTGCAATTATCTTACTGGCGATTATACTCGGACTGTTTAAGGAAGTATTATTATTTATTTTAATTTATACTCCTTTAAGAGGATTTGGATTTGGTTTTCACGCTAATAGTTCCTTGCAATGTTGGCTAATTAGCGTTCCCGTATTTATAGTTATTCCTTTCTTATCTAAGGTATTAACTATTCCTCTTATAGTAGTTCATGCAATCATTTTATTATCAACTGTTTCTTATTTATTGTATGCACCAGCAGATTCTAAAAAGAAACCACTTGTTAATATGAAAAAAAGACTTATTAATAAATCTTTAATGGTTATAATTGGACTTATATATTTATTTGCCACTATTTTTATTCAAAACCATGTTGTTATTAACAGTATTATGTTTTCATGTTTATGGCAAGCAATTTGTGTTAATCCTAAAATGTATAAGTTATTTCACCAACCATTTCAAAACTACAAAAATTATAGTAGTAGTGTTTAAAAACATAAACGCTTACTAATATTAGAGGAGGTGTATTGTATGAGTTTTTTATCTTCTATATTAGAAGGCATTGGAAATATTTTTTCTAGCGCAGTAAATACTTTTACATTGATTTGGATAGCGGATGAACCAGAATGTCCAGACGATTTAATTAAATAGTTCAATTAATTGGAACTAATATAGAAATTATGAATAGATTGTTCATGATTTCTTTTTTTATTTTAATAGTTTTTAATTTTTTTAAGTAATCTAAGCCAATTCCACTTTTTACTTTTTTAGTAGAATAATTTCGATTACCTATCTCATCTAAATCTAAAGAACCAGAAAAAGTATTTATTATTTTTAATCGAAGTGATTCTTTATCTGCTTCTAAATTAATATAAATAACTTTTTCGCTACAATTAGAAGTTGCCTCAATAGCATTGTTTATTGTTATTCCTAGTGCATCACACAATTCCGAATAAGTTTTTGATGGTAGTTTAGCAATAATTCTTTCATCAACTTTATTTTCCACTTCAACACAAATTTCGTGTTCTTTTATATCACTTAATTTCATATAAATTAGGCCTTGCAATCCTTTAGGAACATTGTCTAATGATGATATCCAACCATAATTTTTATTATACTTTTTGATTTTTTCATCTACGATATCTTTAGTTTCTTTATTTGCTACGCTTCTAATAGCAAGGAAATCATCATTTAAGTTATGTTTTAACTCTTTGTAATCAGCGGCTATTTGTTCATAATATTCTACTTTTTCATCTAAATGTTCAGCTTTAACCTTATAAATTGTTTTTTTGTGCAAGGAACTTAACGTTAAGATAAATAGTATGAAAATTGTGAAAGCAACACCAATGTTAAATGCAATATTATAATTTTCATAATTAATGTTATAGTATATTAAAAAGAAGTTTAGAAGAATTGCTACAACTGATAAAAAGTATTCTGTTTTATACTTTGATATTTTTTTTAAAAAAGATATAAAAATTGGAATGGCAAAAATAAAATATAAAACACACGCTAAAATTATGGTTATGCAAACTTTAATCACTGGAGATGAGTTTAATTCTCGAAAATTAGCAAACGTATATCCTAAGAATCCTAATAATCCCAATTCTATCACAATAGATATAATAGCTATTACTAATGTATATTTTACTGTATGCAGTATATTATCTTCAAACCAGTAGTGCATCAATAAACACATTAAACCAAAACTTATTATAGTTTTTATTATGACAGAAAAATATATGTTGTTTATTAATATAATAAGAGAAGTTATTAATAAACAAATTATCTTCTTTTTATTAATACCAAGACTAGCTTCTTTCATTTTTTTATAACATAACAGATGTATCAATTCTGTAAAGACAACTGTTAAATATTCAATAATTCCTATTATCATTTTTCCTCCGGTACTGAAATTGAAATAATAAATAAATTATTAAAAATTTCTTTCTTTATTTTGATATTTTTAAATCTATTAAGATAATTTAAACCTATTCCGCTTTTTAATTTTTTGGTAGAATAATTTTTTTTGCCTATTTCATCTAAATCAACGGAACAGGAAAACGTATTTATCACCTTTATCAAAAGTTCTTTTGATTCTTCAGTTTTTTCTTCTATACTAATATATATAACCTGATCTACACTCGTTAATGCTCCTTGTATTGCATTATCTATTACATTACCCATTATTTCACATAACTGATAGTAGTTTTTTGCGGATATATTATTTAGTACATTGTCTTCTACTTTATTATTTACCTCAACGCACAAGGTATCTTTTTGTAATTCTCTTAATTTTATATATATTATTCCCTGAAGACCAGTGGGAACGTTTTCTAGTTTTGAAATCCATCCGTAATTTCGATTATATTTTTGAATAACTTGATCTACTATTTTTTGTCCCCTCTTATTTGAAACAGAACGTATTGCTAATAAATCGTAATTTAAATTATGTTTTAATTCTCTATAGTCATCTGATATTTTTTCATATTGATTAACTTTATCGTTTAAATCACTTATTTTTAATTTTTCGATTCTGTATTTATAAACGGTTCTTAATGTAATAAAAAATAAAAGCGATACAATTATTGCTATGATTATATTAATTCCTATACTATAGATAGCATAATTCTGATTATAGTATATTAACAAAGCATTTAGTAGAATAGCGACAAATAACAATAAATACTCTAAATTAAATTTTATAATTTTATTTATCATTGGGACAAATGATTTTAAAGAAAAGAGAAAGTATAACAAACACCCTAAAATTATCGTATAACTCACTTTTGGAATCACTTCTAAATTTAACATTTCGAAGTCTGTGAATACCATTCCAATAAATTTTAATAAAGAAATTTCAATTGCAATTGAAAAAGCACTAATTATTAAACACTTTTTTATATTTTCTTTCCATGAAAGGTTAAACCAAAATTTCATGATAAAACACATAATAACAAAACTGCACATAGTTTTTAACATAACTGGGGTATATTTGTTGTTTATAAGAGTTAAAAAAGAGAATATTGTTAAAACTACGATATTCTTAATATTAACTTTATACGATTTACCAGTTAATTTTTGATAACATAATATATGAATAAATTCTGTAAAAATTATAGTGACTAATTTGATGATGAAATCTAACATGTTAATTCCTCTTTAAAACCTGAGGATAATAAATCTACTGTTTTTCCGTTATCTAAAGTGAAATTGCCATTATCCCAATCATAATTCTTTACTCTGTTAATATTAGCAATACACGAACGATGAACTTGTTTAAACCGATCATCATCTAATAGTTCAAACATGTCTTTTAGATTTTTATTTAGTATATATGTATTATTATCAGTTTCAATAAATATTTTTCGGTCTTCTTTATCGCGATAGATGTATAAAATATCTTTAAGGTATATATTTATTTCAATACGATTATTTTTGAAGTGAAATTTTTTAATATCAAACTTTTTTTTCATAATCATTTCTATACAATTAGTTAATCTATAATTCATATTATCGAATTTTTCGATAAATTTACAAATCTTAAAAACATTACGATAAACTTTATCTAAATAATGATCATGGTTAGTTAAAAAAATAATTTCACTATTCCAATCATAGTCACGAATTTTTAAAGCGATATTTAATCCAGTAATTTGACTTTCTAAATTAATATCTAAAATATAAATTTTTTTATCATCTTGTTTTTGAATTTCTTGGGCTAATTGAGAATTATATCCACAATAGCATTGAATATCAATTTCATCTTCATATTTTTTTAATACAGGTATGATAACTTCCTTAACATTTTCTTGTGTTTTTAACTTGTCATCGACTATTACTACTTTTACCATAAAAAAACGAACCTCAATTCTATATAGAATTATAACGCAAAAGTTTTCTAATAGCAAATTATAATCATTAAAAAAAGAAACTTTTTAGGTTTCTTTACATGCATGTTTAATTATATATTGTTCACTATCTTCGTATGAATAACATTTGATTTTATCTTCTAACTCTTTTTTTAGAGTTATTACTTGATCTTTATTACCAATTAAGTAGACTTCTTTTTCATTGGTAAATATATTTAAAATAAGTTTTTTGATAACATTTAATGATCCTATATTTAGATATATTATGAAGTTTTGATTTTGATAAGTTAAAATAATTTTATCATCTAGAATATTTATAAAATTGTTAGTAACTATACTGTTGTACTTTATAAAATGAGGATTATTAAATGATAATCGTTCCATAATTGAAGTCAGTAATTCTTGATCGCTTTTTAAATAATTGGGCATTGATACTATCTTTATTTTCTTAGATAGTAATGAATCGTTTAATTTATATTTTTTTAAAAGATTTTTAAAAACTGTATAAAATTTTTCACTATTATTTAATCTATTATCAATTACTACTTCTGAAGGAAGTTTCTCAACAATAATTTCTTGTTTATTATTTATATAAATATTTTTATCTGTTATGTATAAAATTATAGTCTTTTTCATAGATAAAGGAAAAAGGCTTACTCATTATTAGCCTTTTGATTTTGACTTAAGAAAGTTTGCGGATTTACTAGTGATCCTTTTTGATAAACTTCAAATAATAAACAATTTTTGTTCGTATTACTTAGTTTGTTTTCTCCAGATTTAGCGATAATATCTCCTTGTGATACTTGATCCCCGACTTTTACTTGTACATCTTTAACACTTTGATAAACTGTTTTAAGATCATTTTCATGTTCGATTTGAACAATACTTCCTAGTAATTCATCAGTTTTAACGTCAGTGACTTTACCGTCTGCTACCGCTACTATGTCATAACTATTTTCAGATGTATATAACACTCCTGTATTTTGCATATAGGTATTTTCATAATATATGATGGAATTCTGTTGCGTTGTTTCATCTGCGTCTTTATCATAGAAGTTTTTAGATATTACAACACTTTCATCAGTAAATGGGTTAATAATTTCTTGAGTTTCTTGATTCATAACTGGAGTAGTTTCTTCCTCTTCTACAATAGGATCTACTACATATGAATTAATATCTTCATCAGAAAATGAATTGATTGTTTTACCAATTAAAACAATTGTGGCAAACATAGCGACAATGGCAATAGAATAAACTGTTGGAATTACAAACTTTCTTAATCTTCTTACTTTCATGTTCTCACCTTCCTACTACTAAGTTTGAACATAAAAGTTTTTTTTATTCTCTAAATTTTATTTATTTGTACATTTTGATAATAATGAGTTAATATTTCTTGATAATTTTGACCTTTTTTGGCTAAAGCATTAGCTCCGTATTGACTCATTCCTACTCCGTGACCATAACCATTAGTAGTAATAACTATTTGGTTATCATTAATAGTTATCGTAAGATCAGTTGATCTAAGAGATAGTTTTTGACGAAATTCTGTTCCTGAGAACTCTTTACCATTAACGTTAAGGCTATTTATACGTCCAGTGGAGCTTTTGTTTATATTTGAGACAATTATATTTTGACATTCTATATTTAGTTTATTACAAAACTCTTCTTTAGGGATATTAATGGTTTTATATGTACTAGTTGTTGCTGTTGCTTCATCAACACTTTCAACTGATACAAGATAATCTTCACTAGCATTAAAAACATTTATAGCATCTTCTGTATAACCGTTACTCATAGCAAAATAGTAAGCCTTTATGGCTTGATCTTGATAAGTTATAATTTGATTTTTAGTTTCGTTTACAGCTTGTTTAATTTTATTATAGTATTTTTCAAAGGAATCATTCCATTTGGCTTGCATTTGTTCTTCGTTTATATATGCTTGATCTGAGATTGTAGTGGTAACATCATATTCATTATTTAAAGATTTTTTATACATTGCATATGTTCTAGAAGCAACAGCTTGGGCTTTTAATGCCTCTAATTCAAAACTGGCAGGCATTTCGGCGGCGACTACACCTATAACATACTCTTCTAGTGGCATAGTAACTATTTTATTATCTGTATCTAATACTTTTAATGTATGTGATTTTGAAGATGAAGTGGTTTTGTTTTCACTTTTATTTGAGCTTTGGGGCAAATTAAAATTAGTTTCAATTTTATAGAAACTAATTACTGCTAAACTAATTATAATAATAAAACTTAATATTTTTTTTATATTCATATATCACCTTAATTAAAGTTATGAAGTTTATTTGATTTTTATTAGTTTTAAAATTATAAAATTTTACTACATTCAATAAAATCGACAACGAAATTGGTTAAAAGATATCCACTTATAAAGCTAAAAATTATTATTAATAGTCTGGCTTCAATAGCTTTATTTTTTTTTATTATTTTTTCAATGTTTATACCACTAAAAGCAAAAACGCTTAAGAAGACAAAAATAATATATAAATACAATTTATAATTCATTATATTCTCCATTTTCATACTTTCTTATTTTTTCTATTCGTCTTAAGTGTCTTTCTTCGTTAGAAAACTCCGTATTAATAAAATTTTTGATTATTTCTTTTATCTGCTCAAAATCTAATTTAGATGAAAATGCAAGAACATTAGCATCGTTATCTAAACGAGTAGCTTTAGCATCTAGAGGGTTACTTACATGCGCGCAGCGAACATTTTTAACTTTATTGGCAGCTATGGAAATACCAATACCAGTGGTGCATATTAATATACCATAATTACTTTCTTTTTGAGCAACGCTTTTTCCAACTTTAAAAGCAAAATCAGGATAATCATCAGTTGGGGTATTGATTTGACTGTAATCAATTACTTCAATATTACAATATTTTAAAAATTCTATGACTTTAAGTTTAGTTTCTCGTCCAGCATGGTCGGTAGCTATAGATATCCTCATAGTTAATCCTCTTTTCTTTTTTTATTTTAACATAATTTATTAAATTATAAAACTTTATAGACAAGAATAGACAATTTTATTATTAAATAAGGCAAATAAAAAACTGCAATTAAGCAGCTTTTTTATCATCTTGATTAAAACCAAACTTTTTATTGAATTTTTCTACATTACCTGTTCTTTTTGTCTTTTGTTTGCCAGTATAGAATGAGTGACATTGATCACATACTTCAGCATGAAATTCGCTTAATGTAGATTTAGTAGTAAATGTTGCTCCACAAGCACATGTTACTTTACAATCAACTTGTTTTGGATGAATATTTTTCATTACAATTCTCCTTCCGCCATACTAAATTCATAGTATAGAAATATTTCGTTCTTATGTATTATATCATAAGATATAGCGTTTACAAGTAAAATATGCTTAAATTTTAATAAAGTTGTTGATAACACCCCGTTTATCCACAGTCTATTTATCTAAATAGTAAGCATAATATTCATCATAGGTTATATTTTTTTCGTGAACAGCTTTAGCATGTTTTTTACCGACATAACGATAATGCCAGGCTTCAAACTCAAAACCAGTTAAAGATTCTTTACCTTCAGGATAGCGTAGGATAAAACCATATTTATACGAATTATTAATTAACCATGTATAAGCAGCCGAATCTTTAAATGTAGATCTAGTGGTACTATCCTTACTAAATATGTCTAAAGCTAGTCCTGTTTGATGTTCACTATACCCTGGCCTAGAGGCAATGGTATCAGCACCTCTTTGCCCATATAGTTCGGTATATTCATTATATAATTGTTCCTGCTCTGTGTATGGACGATAACTGGAATTAATAATTAAATATATTCCTTCGGCATTAGCATCATTCCACATTTCGATAAAAGCATCCATTACTTCACTGCGAATTTGTTGAGATTCTCCATAATAGTAAGTATTTTTAACATCTACTAAATCGTCAGGCTCATAATCAGCATCTAATTTATAATATTTATTAGAAAGTACAGCAATATCTTTAGAAACATCTGCTTTAATATCATGTTCATAGTGTTCATAATCAGCGTGGACATTAACTAAAGCTACTATATCTTCTAAAGCTACTTTTTTATGTTTTTCATAATATGCTAAATAACGATCGAGATTTTTTCTAAGATAGTATTTCTCTTGTAAAAAACCTAATAGGATATCATCTTTTGGAGAACTTAATAATTCGTCTAACTTTTTATTTGATAATTCCTTCATTAATAATTTTACTTCTTCAGTTTTATAGCCGTGCATTTCTAATTTATATTCATAAGAATTTTTATAAACATGATCGGCATATAAAGATTTACCAACTACTATGGCTACAATAACTATAAGAATACCTATAAGTAGGTTACGATATTTCTTTTTTAGTTTTACTTTCTTTTTAATACTACCACAACCTTATCCACTTTTTCTTTTTTGAATTTTATATATTATTTTTAATTGCCATTTATAAGGAAGAAACCTTGTAAAAAATAAGCCTAATTTATTTGATAATCCTGGAACTATAATAAGTTTATTTTTAAACATTTGATCAATACCAATTTTAGCTACTTGAAAACTTGACATTTCTTTTATACTAAATTTACCATGGGCAACTTTATTAAACTCTGTAGCTACAGGACCGGGACATAAACATGATATTTTAACATTGCTATTTTGATGTCGTAACTCTTCATATATAGCTAAAGTTAATTTTAGTACATAGTTTTTAGTAGCATAATAGGTATTTAAACGAGGTCCGGCCAAAAATCCGGCTGATGAGGCAACATTTAGAATATAGCCATGATCTTTTTTGATAAAATCTTGCAAAAATAATTTTGTTAGAATATGAACACATTTGATATTTAAATTAATCATTTCTAATTCTGTAGTCAAATCAGTTTTATTAAACATTCCAAATAGGCCAAAACCAGCATTATTTATTAGTATGTCTATGTTATCTTTTTTGAGTTGGTGATAAAGTTTTAAACAATTATCTTCAATAGAAAGGTCTAGACTAATTATTTTAACTTTTGTATTTAGTTCTTGTTTTAATTGTTCTAATCTGTCTTTTCTTCTAGCAACAAGAATTAATTCATGACCCAAGATTGCTAAATATCTAGCCATATCTTTACCAATACCACTACTAGCACCTGTTATTAAAATTTTTATATGATCACCTCATTGTTAATTTTTCTTCGATTCGTAGTAATTCATTATATTTACAAATACGATCTGTACGACTTAATGATCCAGTTTTAATATAAGGTATGTTTAAGCCAACAGCTAAGTGAGCAATAAAAGTGTCTTCAGTTTCCCCAGAACGATGGGATATAATTTGCTGATAATTATTTTGACGCGCTAACATAATGGTGTCTATCATTTCACTTACAGTACCAATTTGATTTGCTTTTAATAAAATTGCGTTGCCAGCACCACTGTTAATTCCTTGTTGTAATATTTCTTTATTAGTGACAAAGAAGTCATCACCAACGAGGAGAATATTGTTTTTTAACATGTTAGTTAAAATACTAAAACTTTCGAAATCAGCTTCATAAAATGGGTCTTCTATAGATATAATGGGGTATTGTTTAATTAAGTCCTGATAGTATGATATTAGTTCAGTTGTTGTCAGTTTCTTATGATCAATACTATATGTTTTACTCGTAGCATCATAAATTTCACTTGCTGCTACATCTAGGGCTATAAAAACATCTTTTCCGGGAGTATAACCAGCCATATTTATAGCTTTTACAATAAGATCTAAAGCTTCAATATTACTTTTTAAACGTGGAGCAAAACCTCCTTCATCACCAACACTAGTTATAGCACCTTGATTTTTAAGAATTTTTTTAAGAGTATGAAATACTTCTGAACCAGCTCGCAAACGTTCTTTAAATGTCTTAACAACTGGCACAATCATAAATTCCTGAATTTCTAATGACGAATCAGCATGAGCGCCGCCATTAACAATATTCATCATAGGAATAGGTAAAGATGCTTTACCCGCTGATACGTACTCAAATAATTCTTTATTAGCGCTTAAAGCTGCTGCTTTTAAAGAGGCTAATGATACAGATAAAATGGCATTAGCTCCTAAATTACTTTTATTTTTAGTTCCATCTAATTCTAGTAAAATTTTGTCTATTTTCGTTTGATTTAATTCTTCACCTATTAATCTATTACGGATGATCGTATTTACATTGTTAACTGCAGCTAACACCCCTAATCCCATATAACGATGAGGATCGTTATCTCTTAATTCTAAAGCTTCTTTGGAACCGGTAGATGCCCCTGATGGCACTGAAGCACGGCCGACTAGACCATTTTCTAAAATTACGTCTGTTTCAACAGTAGGATTACCTCTAGAATCTAATATTTCACGACTTCTTATATCTTTTATTCTCACTTTTTATTCTCCTTTTATTTTATAAATTTTATTATTTGTTTACTTCTTTTGCGTAATAAAAGCCAGTTAATAATGTCTAAAATAGCATATATAATAATAAATATACCAATAGTTTTAGTTAAAATCATTGTTCCTTGAAAAGGATTAAATATTAAAATTCCACCACAAAGTAAAGTTAATATTCCTATAGTTAGTAGTAAAGGCCATATTTCTTCTTGATATTTTTTTAAAGAAAGGGCTGTACTTATTTTTGTTGAACCATTAAATAACATCCAAATACCTAAAATAATTGTTATTAATGAGCTAATAGAAAGAGGATTAATAATTATAGCTAAACCAGCAATGATGGTAATTAAAGCATAGCTTAAAAAGAAATAATTATAACTTTTTCGCTTAAAATATTTAAATAAAGAAAAAAGCCCAGATATTAATATTATGCCCCCTATGAAATATCCTATTAGAGAATTAGCTAAATCCGGTTTTAAAAAAAGAAAAAACCCAAATAGTAAAAATAAAAGACCTATTATTCTACTATCAACAATTAATTTATTTATTTTATTTTTCACGGAATCATCTCCTAGTTTCATTATATTAGTTTACTCCTAGTTTCATTATATTAGTTTTTCTTGTATTTTTCAATTATTTGTGTTATTATACTTTAATTTATTTATGGAGGTGAAAATATGCTAAAAGAGATTACAATGTTTGAATTTGATAAATTTGCTTCAGAAAATGAACTTTTTACATATTTTCAAACCTCAAATTACGCTATTTTAAAAAGTGAAGAAGGTTATGATTATGAGTATATAGGTTATTTTGAACAATCAAAACTCATAGCAGCAAGTGTAATTTTAATTAAGAGATTAAGCGTTAAATTTAAGTATGCCTATGCAACAAGAGGAATATTAATGGACTATCATAATCCATTGTTAATAAAAAAGATAAGTGACAGTTTAAAAAAATATTTAAATAAAAAAAATATTATATTTTTAAAAATTGATCCATTAATCGTAACTAAAGAATATGAAGCTAAATCTAAGGATTTAATAAATGTTAGACATGTAAATTTAGATTATATTTTACAAAACAATGGCTTTAAAAAACTTAAAGATAATCTATATTTTGAATCACAATTGCCCAGATATAGGGGAGTGGTGGATCTTACAAAATACACTAACAGCAAATTAAATAAAAATTGCCGAAATAAGGTTAAAAAGTCTTTAACAAAAGGGTTAACTTTAGAAAAAGTTAGTATTGATAAATTGGATGTTTTATATAATATTTTAAAAAGAAAATATAAATATCCTCAAAATTTTTATAATAATTTATATAAAGTTTTTTCCGATAAAAAAATGATAGATTTATTTTTAGTAAAAATTGATTATGAAGGATTTATGGAATCAGCAAAAAGACTTTATGATAACGAGTTAACCTTAAATAACGCTTATAATAATTTGCTTAAATTAAATAATAATGAACGTAACTTAAATAAGAAGATAGCCTCCGATAAACGTTTAGTTGGGTATAAAAATGATATTATGGAAGCTAGTCGTAAATATAGCGATAATGAACTAACTGATTATGTGGCTGCCGCTATAATTATTAAAACTAAAAATAGTGTAGAAATTGCTTTTAGTGCTTATAATCCGTTTTATAAGAGATTAAATGTGAATTATTTTTTACATTATGCTCTTATTAACTACTATAAATCTGATGCTGAACAATTAATTTTCAATTCTTTAACTGGGAATTTTTCTAAAGACAGTCCTTACAAAGGATTAAATGATTTTTATTTTAGTTTTAATCCAGTTATTGAAGAATTAATAGGGGAGTTTGATTTAATTGTTAATAAAAAAATCTATGAGAAATTTCTAGTGACTGGTAAACTTCATGCCGAGTTAGATAAAACCTAGCAATTAAGGCTAGGTTTTATTTTGACAATAATTTTTTTTATCTGTTATATATTTTTGATGAAGTTCATTTATTTGTCTAGAAATATCATTAACTATTTTAATATAATCACTTTGTCCATGTAAAGTTGTAACGGCCAATGCGTAAGGGTAGGGATCATATACAATTGCTAAATCATTAAAATATGCTTGGTAGTATCCATATTTATGAGCAACCTCACTTGTTAACTCAGGATATTTTATTGCATTTTCTTCGGCTTCTAAAAAGTATTGTTTAAGTTCGTTACTTAGATCATTATTCTTTTGAAAAAAATTGTATAGTTCTTTTAGGTATAAAATCCCATCATTAGCACTTAAATTACCAAAATTATCGCCACCTACTAAAGTGGTGGTTGCCCCTAAATTATTGCCAAAAGCTTTTAAATTATCAAAGCCAATGTAATCTATGAGCATTTGATGAGCTGAATTATCACTATATATAACATCGTATTTAACTAATGTTTTTAAAGATATATTTTCGTTTAACTGATGATTTTGCATACCTTTGCTAGAAGAATAGATATAAGATGAAGTATAAGTTATTGTTTCATTTAAATCAATATTCCCCTCATCAGCTTGTTTATAAAGATATAAAGCATCTAATAGCTTTATAGTACTTGCAGCATAAACAGTTTCTGATGATTTAAAATGATATTCAAAGCCACTTGTTAAGTCCTCATACTTTAAACTTACTCCTCCTAAATTTTGCAAATAATTATCTAATGATGTTGTAAATTCTTGAGTCTGAGCACTTAACATTTCT